>JAKZUY010000001.1:0-2634 GCA_047516345.1 Dehalococcoidia bacterium
CGCGATCAGCGACCATAATCCTAGCGAAATCGAAACAGGCAATCTTTCGATGACGAGTTCGAGCACGGGACGGTCCTGGAAATAGCTTTCCCCGAAGTCGAACTGCAGGTAGTTCCACACCATGTTCAGGAATCGTTCGTGCGCCGGTTTGTCGAAGCCGAACTGGCGCTCGAGGTCGGCGATCAACGCCGGATCCAGCCCGTAGGTGGAAGTGGACTGTCCGGTATCTACCGTTACCTCGCCTGCCCCCGAGTCGCCGCCTCCGCCGCTGATGGATGTGGTCGTCGACATCGGTCCCGCCGTTGCGGCGGCGACGATCTGGTCGATGGGCCCGCCGGGCGCGAACTGCACGATGATGAAGTTGATCAGGATTATCCCGAGGAGCGTCGGCACGACGAGCAATAGCCGGCGCAGGATGTAGCGACCCATGGCTATCTCACCGTCAAGTGCGTTGCGGCGGGGGGGAAGTCAGGGAGCAAGGCGCGTTCCATCGCCGGCGGTCGCAACGAGGTTCAACTGCACATCGTTGCGAAGCGCGTGCTCGGACTACCGGACAGTCGCTGAAGTGTCCTCGCCCTGACAAATGGGCTTGCTAGCGCCACGAAATCCGTCGCCCCTTCGGGGCCGCCGTGTTTCGCCCCCGCCCAGGCCCACCTGCGATCCTCCGCCTTGATCGGCACTGCGTGCCGTTCTACGGCGCAGATTCCTAGAGGTCGTCCAGATCCACCGGCCCGCCCGTCCGGGAGGACTCATAGATGCCCATGATGATCTTCATCGTCCCGATGTTGTCGCGGCCGCTGCTCAGGGGTTCCGCGCCTGTCCTGCAGCACTCCTCCCAGTGAAGGATCTCGTTGATGAAGTAATTGGGGCTCGGCAGATCGATGTCGCTCGTGGGAAGTACCTTGAACGGCGGCTCGGCAAAATACATCTTTCTCCGATCTTCAGGGTTGCTCGGATCGAGTTCGGGAAGGTCCTCGTTCAGCGCAACCATGATGTGGCCGAAATGCCGAAACGGCGTGGCGCCGTCCATTTCGACTTGCCGCTGCTCCTTCGTCGGTGTGCTTGCGTAGAAAACGCCGCGATCGCCCAATATCGTGTAGGTGCGTCCGTGGGGCACGATCGCGTTGCCCTTGGCCCAGACTTCGCCAACGGCGCCGCTCTCGAACTCGAGGGTCGCGGACACCAGGTCTTCGGCGCCGTTGACCATGTGTTCCTGCAGGGATTTGCAGACCCCGCTAACCCGTTTGACGTTACCGGCGTAGTAGCGCAGGAGATCGATGTGATTGACCTGTTCGGACATCATCATGCCGCCCCCGGATCGCCTTGCATCCTGCATCCAGCGCTCTCCTTGCCGCCGCCGGCGACGACGTCCCCTCATCCCTCCGCCGAACAGCTCGGTGCGGACGGCCTCGATCGTGCCCAGTTTGCCTTCGTCCAACAGGCGTTTTGCAGCCTGGGCTTCGGGCGCGTAACGCAGGTGTTGAGCAACCATCAGCGTCACGCCTGCCTTGTCGGCGGCTGCAATCATGTCCCGGCACTCCTGCACGGAAATCGCCATGGGTTTCTCGCAGATGACGTGTTTGCCGGCTTCGGCGGCGGCGATGGCCAGCGGCGCGTGGGCGTTGTGTGTGGTGCAGATGTCGACGGCGTCGATGTCGGCCTCGCGCAACATCTTGTCTATGTCCAGGTAGACGGCATCGATGCCGGCTTTCCCGGCAAGCTCCTGGGCGAGGGGCTCAACGAGGTCGCAAACGGCGTTGAGTTGCACGCGATCGGGACGTTCCAGGTAGGCGGGCAGGTGTGCGCGAGTAATACCTCCGGCCCCTACGATGCCGACTTTGAGTGGGTTGGACATTGTTCTTTCCCCCGACGGGTTCCTTCCTGTTGAGGGACGGAAGAATAACCGATTGTGGCGGGATGAGACCTGAGGGATGCCTCCTCCACAGGCGTATCTGCTCCAACGCAGGTGCTAATATGCCGCCCTTGGCGGTTTATCCCTGATCCCGCTACGTTACTTTGCCAGGAGAGCACCTATGAGAGCACTTCTTCTCAATGGCCAGAGCCACCATGGCTGGCTTGCAAGCAGTCCACTCGTGAAGAAGATACTGGAACAGACAGGCCTGTTCAGCGTTGATGTCATGACCAGGCCTCCAAAGGGTAGCGACATGACGGGTTTCCGACCCGAGTTCGACGGGTATGATCTGGTGGTTCTCGACGATGGCGGCGACCCGTGGTCCGAGCCGACCAGCGAAGCTTTCCTCGAATACATCACGTCCGGTGGCGGCTTGGCTCTTTTTCACCACTCATGCCAACTGTTTCCCCAGTGGCCGGAATTCAACGAAATCATGGGCGTCGGCGGATGGGGGAGGCGCACGGAGAAGGCGGGTCCGCGGCTCTACTGGCGCGACGGCACGGTGGTTCGGGACGGTGGTCCCGGCAATGCCGGCGATCACATCGACTGGCTGGAGAATCAGATCGTGACCCGCGACACGGAGCACCCCATCACCAGTGGTCTGCCGGAGAAGTGGCTTCACACCAGCGATGAACTCTATTTCAACCTTCGCGGCCCGGCGAAAAACCTCGATGTGCTGGCGACGGCCTACGTTGACCCCAGTGTCGAAAGCCATTCAGGCC
>JAKZUY010000002.1:0-3061 GCA_047516345.1 Dehalococcoidia bacterium
GATCATGACGCTAACGGCCTCCGGACTGGCCAGGCCCCGGGACTTGAGCGGCAAGAAGATCGGCCACCCCGGCATTCTTTCGAACGAAGGGATGCTGGAGACGATGCTCAACTTTGACGGTGTTGACATTGAAGACGTCGAAATGGTGAACGTCGGGTTTGACCTCGTCCCTGCCCTGCTTGGCGGAAGAGTCGACGCGGTCGTGGGCGCGTACTGGACGCACGAGTCGATCTTGATTGAACTCGAAGGTCACGAGGTGACGGTCATGCGGATGGAAGAGTGGGGTGTGCCCGACTTCTACGAGTTGGTCGTTGTGGCGAGCGAGGACACGATCGCCAATCGCTCCGACATGGTCCAGAGATTCGTTAACGCATTGAGCCGCGGTTTTGAGTCGGCGATCGAGAACCCGCAGAAGTCTATCGACGCACTGCTAGAAGGCGCCCAGGAGGGAACCGTAAACGAAGAACTCGAACGCCAGGGAGTCGACCTGCTGGCGCCTCTCTGGACGGCAGGGGCCCCGTCATTCGGCTGGCAAGAGTCCGACCGATGGACAACGTTGTCCGACTGGATGAAAGGGCGCGGCTTGATAGGCGCGGATGTTGACCCGGGCTCGGCGTTTACCAACGAGTTCGTGGAGAACCGTTAAGCGAATCAGTCCTACAATTTGCCGGCGAATTGTTTGGCGCCGCCCGGATTTACGGAAATGCTCGCCACATCCTGCGGCCCTGCACGGTGGCAACCACGCCTATGTTCGAACCGTGAATCAGGTGGCCGGACGCTACAGTAACGTCAGGCAGGAGCTTTTCGAGTAACCCGATTCTGGATTTCCTCGCCGTTGTCGGGTCGATGTCTGCCCTGTGAGACCAGTCCGGTTCCGCAAACTGAGCCGCTGAATGGAAGACGTCGCCGGTCACGATCCCGCGTTGTCCGGCGGATTCCAGAAACAACGACTGGTGACCCGGCGTATGGCCCGGGGTGGGCATTGTGCGAATGCCGGGCGCCACTGCGGTTTCTCCGGTCACCAACTCGAGGACGCCCAATTCTTGTAACGGCACTACGCTGTCCCGGAACGCCCTCTGGTGGTGACCGCTGGATGGGTCCGTATTGCCTTTCCAATGGTCCCAATCGGCTTTTGGAGCCAAGTATCTCGCCTTAGGAAACATGGGCGTCGGAGAATCGGACTCGCTTGACGTGACGTTCCATCCGACATGGTCAAAATGGATGTGTGTCATGACCACACACGTAATCGAACCCGGGCTGATATTGACCGCGGACAGGCTGTCGAGCAGGTGTCCTGCATCTGCTGAGGGCGCCTGAATCTCCCAGGATCCCGGACCCAAACCCGTGTCGATGAGGACCGTCTCGCTCCGAGATCGAAGCACAAACGCGCCGAAATTACTTCGATGCCGCCCGTCGTCGTCGAGGGCGAATCGGACGTCGCGCCAAGCCGCAGCCGGTACGTTGGGGAATGGCCAAGCGGGATCGACGGGCGCTGCATCGCCGTCGGTAACGGCGATTATCTCGATGTCACCAATATTTGCGACTGTGGCCATCTATACTTTCGTCCCCGGCGAATCGAATGAATCGACACGGTAGTTTTCCAGTACGTCACGATCCAACTCGACTCCCAAACCGGCCGTGTCCGGCGCGGTCCCCTGCCCCGCATGAATCGACAGCGGCGCCGTAGCGACATCCGCGACATGGAGCCGTGGGCCGAGCAGGTCGCACGGGTATATGGCGTTTGGCAAGGACGTACCGAGGTGAAGGGAGGCCGCTATCTTGATGGACGAGTCGTGACTCGTTCCCATGGTCCAACCGACCCCGGCGACCTCCAGCGCACCTACTATTTGGGCCGATCGGTATATGCCCCAATCCGTTGGCATCACGTTGACGCAGCGGATTCCCGGCTTAGCCGCCCGAATTAACCCGGACAGGTCGTCCAGACTGTTCCAACCGCCGTGGACCGAGATCTGGACGTCGAGTTGGTCGGCCAGCTCCTGATAGTCGTCCCAATCGGTTGGGCACGGGTCTTCCAGCAGCTCGATTTTCACGCCCTCCGATTGCAGATCCGAGGTCTGGCGCAAGGCCTGTTGTTTCGAGTGGCCCATGTTGGAGTCAGGTCGAATCGGCACGTCGCCTATGGCGCGGCCCACGGCGAGAACGTGCTCGTAGTCTCCGGGTATCCCCACCTTCATCTTGATGGCATTGGTAAATCCCTCAGCCACCCGATCCATCGCCAGATCGACCTGCGATTCGATGTCCAGGTACGGCAGTGTCCAGACGAGGGGCACACTTTCCCGCGTCTTGCCGCCAAGTAACTGATAGACGGGTACGTCCAACGCCTTGCCGGCGATGTCGTGGAGAGCAAAATCAATCCCTGCGACGATCTGCGATCTCCCGAACCGGCATTCCAATTCGGTCACAATAGACGCGATTTGCAAAGGGTCGCGGCCGGTCAACGCCAGCTCGAATTGCAGGCGAATCTGGTCCCCTACATCCGGACCTTTCGCTTCTCCCAACCCACTGATCCCCTCGTCGGTGTGAACCTCCAGAATCGTGGTTTCGAGGTGGGTCATGGGTCGGCCGGAATCTTCCGTATGCCGGTTTCTCCACGGGACCCGATACGGAATCGCTATTGGGTAGGTCGAAACGCCGGTGATTCTCATGATAGCCCCGTTTTCGTCGTGCATAATTTGAAGACAGCTAAACCCGCCGCGGGCAGACGTTCGTAAACCCCGGTGTCACGCCGCACGCCGTTTGATATTGGGCAAGTCACTTGAGATGAACGCGCCGCGCCAGCCCGGTAATCAATCAAATGACCAGCGCCCTGGCCAGACGGCGAGAGCGGAGACCCGATGACCAATAGCATGATCGAATCCCTGGTTTCCATCTTTGTTCGCGTCGCCGTCGGCATCGTGACCGGGGGCGTCGCCGCCATGGTTGGGTACTTCATCGGTTGGTTTTTTTTACTCCAGCCGTGGATGTCCTCGACGCAGTCATTCGTCGTACTTACGATCAGCATCGGCGTGGGCGCTGGCCTAGGCGCATTTGTCGGCTGGAT
>JAKZUY010000003.1:0-4132 GCA_047516345.1 Dehalococcoidia bacterium
GAGCACGACGACTGCATGCCGCACGACAAATACGTCGAGTGGCAAAGAGAGTGTCTTGCCGGGATGTTGCGCGTCCTGCGGCCGGACGGGGCCATCTTCTACAACCATAAATGGCGGGTCCAGAACGGCCTTTTACAAGACCGCCAAGACATCGTCGACGGATTCCCTGTTCGCCAGATCATCATCTGGCAGCGCGCCGGGGGAATCAATTTCAACCCCGGCTACTTCCTGCCCAACTACGAGGTGATCTACCTCATCGCCAAGCCGGAGTTCCGCCTGGCGCCCAAGGCGAACGCATACGGCAGCGTGTGGAGCATCAAGCAGGAACACAATAACCCGCACCCGGCACCATTTCCTGTTGACCTAGCCGCGAGATGCATCCGTTCAGTTGGGGCAGGCATCGTCCTCGACCCATTCATAGGCAGCGGCACAACAGCCATAGCCGCCGAGATGGCTGGCGTGCCGTGGCTCGGCATCGAAAAATCCCCCCACTACGTCCGCATGGCCACAGACCGCATCAACACGTTTCGCCAATCTCTGTAGGTGTGACTCATATGGCCCGCAATGTCACCCTAAGCGAAGTCGAGTGGCACCGATTTTCGTACCAAAGACAGTCTAGCGGGCGGGAATACACACATTCGCCGCGCCCGAACGCCAAACAACCTCGTCGCTACCCTCCCCGGACTAACCCGGCCATTGAATAAGCTCCACCCGCACGTGGTCCGGCGCCTCGACCCAACAGAAGCGCGTTCCGTCAGGCAACTCATTCGGCCCATCCAGCAGAGGCGCGCCGAGACCAGCGAGCCGTTCGATCTCAGCGTCGATGTCCTCAACGTCGAACCCAAAATGCTCGAGCCCCAACTTGGCGTGTGACTCACTCTCCGGCAAGCTCTGGCCGTCAAGCGGACCCGAAATATTCACCGGCACGCCATTCTCCGCCCGACATCGGATAAACCGATCCCCCGTGTGGCGTGTCATATCGGCCACGATCTCGAAATTGAACGCATTCACCCACCAATTCGCCGCCTTCTCTGGATCGAGCGCCTTCAGGTGAACGTGATTAAGGTTGTACGGCATCGTCATCCTCCGACAGACAGATCATCGCAAGCGCGGACCCACAGCCCCCGCAACCCCATCATATCCGCCGCGCGATTCTCACGCCGCCCACTTGGACGCCGGCGGGGTGCCGGCAGGTCGACGCGACAGCTAAAAGTGCCACATCGGTATTGAAGTTAGGCGCGGAATGGTTAGGATGGTGAGGACAGGGGTGGAGGAGTGAGCAGCGCAATGCGCGACGTTACGTCCACGGTCAGCCTGCGGTTGGTTTGTGCTATGTGGCACCGAGCAGGGCGATGACCCACGAAATGGACTGGGAGTTGGACTACGTCATTGGCTACGACGGTGAATTTAGGTTGGGGCGTGAGGAAGATTAAAGGAAGGCCACGTACGTGTGCCATAGACGGTAAGGGAATGCACTGTCAAACGAATGGAATTGCAAAATGAAGCAACTGAACGGCTATAGCGATGAGCGAAGGAGGGAGACAGTTATTGCCTGCAGAGAAGGCCACAAAGGTGGAGAGCATAATAAAGATCACATTCCCACCAAAGCTCTCCTGAGTTCTCCGTATCCAGAAAACCTCCTAGTCGTAAGAACGTGCAAAAAATGCAACTCTGGGTTCTCGCGAGACGAGGAATATCTTTCTGCCTTCCTCGCATCAGTAATTTGCGGATCCACGAATGTTGACCCGGTCCGGTTTCCTGTTGCCGATCGTATATTGGCCCATAGTCCCCGGTTGCGAGAACGGATAGATCAATCTCGCCAGGTCCAAGGGACTCTATGGGGCGATCCAGAAATCCAATGGACTCCTGAATTTGAGCGCATTACTCGGGTTATAGTTAAGAACGCGCGAGGTCATATATTATATGACCTCGGCCAATCAATTGCAGAACCACCATCATATATAAACATAATCCCGATTCAGCGAATGTCGGTCCAGCAGCAGGATCAATTAGAGAATCCGTCTGGCATTTCTGGGTGGCCGGAAGTCGGTAACATATTAATGCAACGCATTGTGACCGGTGAGTCTGGACAAGGAGGATGGATAGAAGTGCAAGACGGCATATACCGATACGCCGTCAGTGAATTGCTAAGCGTGCGTATCGTTCTTCGCGAATACTTAGCGGCTGAAGTGGCTTGGGATGAATCAATTATCACGTGAGCCGTGACGGGCGATGGCAGTTGCTGGGTGTGCCGGCAGACGGAGGACATAAATGAGGAGATGAGACCTATGAAACTGTCCGTCGACAAGGCAGCCGATGCCCTCTACCTGCGCCTCGACGACTCAGCCATCGTTGAGTCAGAGGAGGTTTCGCCCGGAGTGATGCTCGACTATAACGAATTGAACGAAATGGTAGGAGTGGAGATGCTCCACCTCTCGAAACGCTCCTCCAACGTCAACCTCTCTGCTCTGCAGTTCGAGACGGTGTGAGGGTCGATCTTCCGCCGACAACCAACCCTACGGGCACAGTTCACCTGCTTGAATAACCACCGACCGCCTTATTCTGCTCCGTCCGCTGCCCCGGCGACCTGATACTCAAGACCTACGACCTCGCCCGGTCAATTCGCGATGCCGGCGCGCCCGTGATCGGCGGTTTCCACACTCCGATGGGGAAGGGGCGCCCGCGCCTGTCGCTTCAGGAGTGGAGCTCGATTACAACCCACCCATGAATATTTCGTACCGGCTTTAGACACCAACCATGTTGGGGCATGCCTTATCCAGGTTGACGGCCGCTAGTGGCGTAGCATCTCTTCACGATGACGATGAAACGGAGCGCAACATGAAAAAATCAGCGTTGCTGGTCTGGGGCGGGTGGCCTGGCCACTCCCCCAAGGAGTGCTCGGAGCTGTTTGGGCCGTGGCTCCAGGCGCAGGGGTACGAGGTTGAGATATCCGACACCCTCGACGCCTACCTCGACGAGGAGAGGCTCAATGAATTGAGCCTCATCGTCCCGATATGGACCCAGGGTGAGATATCCATCCAACAGGAGACCAATCTCCTGCGGGCGGTGGCCGGAGGCGTCGGAATTGCCGGATGGCACGGCTGCATGGGCGACTCATTCCGAACGAGCGTTAACTACCAGTTCATGGTGGGCGGCCAGTGGGTGTCGCATCCCGGTGGCTTCGTCGACTACGAGGTGAACATCATCGACCACGACGATCCCATCACCTCAGGGCTGGGCGACTTCTCGATGATGACGGAGCAGTACTACATGCACGTAGACCCCGGCAACCAGGTACTGGCCACGACCACCTTCAAGGGCGATCAGCAGATCAGCCGCATCGCCCCCTACGAGTGCCCATGGATCGCGGGAACCGTCATGCCGGTGGTATGGAAGCGGATGTGGGGTGAGGGACGGGTCTTCTTCTCCTCCCTCGGTCACAAAATCGACGACTTCGATGTTCCCGAGGCCCTGAAGATCACCCGTCGGGGAATGCTCTGGGCGAGCAGGTAGCGGGGATCTTTCAGGAGACGGCAATTGACTACAACCGGCGCTAGACCTGTGAAAGTTGGACTGATCGGCTGCGGGACGATCAGTCCGCAGTACCTCAAAAACCTGCCCGCGTACCCAGGCGTCGAGGTCGCGGCTTGCTCCGACATCGACCTGGACAAGGCGAAGAGCCGGGCCCGTGAGTTCGGCGCACCGATAGCTTGCACCGTGGAGGAGCTTCTCGCCAACCCGGACATCGGCATCGTTGCAAATCTGACGATTCCGGCAACCCACGCGGATGTGAGTCTGGCTGCCATCGCCGCCGGCAAGCACGTCTATAGCGAAAAGCCCCTGGCGGTCGAGCGAGAGGGCGGCGACGCGATCCTGAGGGAGGCTCGCAGGGCCGGCGTAATGGTGGGGTGCGCTCCCGACACGTTCCTGGGTGCGGGCATCCAGACATGCCGCAAGCTGATCGACGATGGCCTGATAGGCCGTCCCCTCGCCGCCATGGCCTCGATGCTCAGCCACGGGCACGAACACTGGCACCCGGCCCCGGCCTTCTACTACCAGGTCGGCGGCGGTCCGATGTTCGACATGGGCCCTTACTACCTCACCGCCCTGGTAGCCTTGCTCGGCCCAGTGA
>JAKZUY010000004.1:0-9360 GCA_047516345.1 Dehalococcoidia bacterium
GCGTGTCCGCCATCTGGCGTTCCGTCTCCCCGCGGGCGCCCCCGTAGGTCATGGCGAGTGCGAGAGAGATGCTGTACGGGGAGTAGAACAGGTTGCCGTCCGAAGTCTCCCGGAGGGCGTGGTACAGGTCGAACGCGAAGGCGCTGTTGCCATCGACCAGTTCCGCGAGGTCGTCATCCGTGGCCGCCGGCGCGGATCGTTTCTTGCTCGAGCGCAGTTCATCCGACGCGGTTGAAACAGTCGGGACAATCGTGGGCGTGGCAGTGGGCGCGGCTCGCTCCTTGGTCGAGCGCAACTCATCCGACGCGGTTGAAACAGTCGGGACAATCGTGGGCGTGGATGTCGGCGTCGGGCCAATAGCCGGCGGCGATGTGTTGCCGCTCGCGGGGGTCAGTGTGCTTGCGGGGTTCGGAGTAGAGGCAGGTTTAGTCTCATCGCCACATGCCGACAGCAGGGCAATGGCGATCAGGGACAGGGCAATAACGAATGCGGCGGACCATACCGGCGGCTTCAGCCTCTTCAGATTAGTAATGCGCTCTAACACCTGTCGCCTCCATCCGGCCCCCGGTCCCGCCACTCTCGCATGCTAGGGAGCCTATAACTGATAAGACGTATCGGCCCAGGAAAATGTTCCATCATGCTCGTGCGGTGCGTACGAGAGCCACCGCTGGGCGCCTCCCGAGGCCTGACCGTAGGTCACTACTCCCCTGGATCCTCCACGCGCCCCACGAACAGGATGGCGTCCGTCGCCCGGTCCCGGATCAGGAAGATGAATGGCCTGTCGACCACCACCTTATTCAGAGTTTCTATCCCCGATTCCAAGACTGTAACGACACCCGTGGCCGCGGCCGCCTCGGTGCCCTCTTCGTCAACGGACACGAACGCTTTGTGAAAGACGTTATCGATCAGTAGACACGGGCCGTCCCCGGCAAGACACGACCGGCCGTCCATCCCTGAGAAATCGGCAGTAAATTCGTCAAAGGCATTTGGCATCCCCATCGCTGTGAGCGTATCCCTGAGGCTGAACTCCGATTCGAAGTCGAACTTCGGCATGGTCAACTCGAGGTATTCGCGCTCGATATTTCCGAGGATACCGGTGACCAAATCCGCGTCCATCGACTCTTCGAACTCTCTGAAGGTCCCTGCGTCGGGAAGCAGGATGGTCATCCACATGTCCCGTCCCCTGTACGGCAGTTCCACAGCCTGGTATCCATCCCCGTTGGCATAGCCGAACCGTTCTGCCTTCGCCGTCATCATCATTGGAATGTCAACCTCGCTGCCATCCAACAGATGGAAGGGGCGTACGCTCGTGAGGTTCTTGGCGAACGTGTTCAACCACCTTGCATTGAAGTAGATTGCGTTCGTGAGCACCATCCGGACGGACGGGGTGATGGCGTCCTCCGGAATCAGGTCCTTGACCCTGTCCTCGGTGCGTTCAGCAACCCAGTCATTGATCCTGACCCTCGACTCCTCAGGCGATCCCACAAAGTCCACCGGCCGCACCCCGGCCCCGTAGTTCTCCGCAAGCACGTCAAGGAACGGCGCCAGGAACTCGTAGTCGTGCTGGCCCCAGACCGCGTTGACGGTGTTTAGGGTGAATGCGTCGCCCTCCTCCTCCGGCGCATCGGCCATCGAGGCGAGGTTGAGGTCGAGCGTGTTGAATGACGTGTGCAGCCTGTCCTGGGGCAACAAGTAGTGGAGCGTGTCCGCCATCTGGCGTTCCGTCTCCCCGCGGGCGCCCCCGTAGGTCATGGCGAGTGCGAGAGAGATGCTGTACGGGGAGTAGAACAGGTTGCCGTCCGAAGTCTCCCGGAGGGCGTGGTATAGATCGAACGCGAAGGCGCTGTTGCCATCGACCAGTTCCGTAAGCTCCTCCGTGGTCGCGTCTGGCGAATCGTCCCGGCTCTTCTCGGACCGCACCATGTCCGGCGTATCAGCCGGCCGAAGGGCTACGGTTGGTTCGAGCGCGGTTGTCGGTACAGATGTGGCGGCCGGCGCCACGGTCTGATCAGCCTCCGGCAAGTCTCCACGACAGGCGATGAGTATCCCGGTCAACGCCACAACCGCCATGAGAGGGAGCGATCGCCGGAGTATCTGGGCTAGAGTTGTGTAGTCGTTTGTCGGCTTCATGTTCGGTTCAACCTACTTCGATGGCTTCTCTCACCTAGACGTATAGGACTTGTTAAAGGTTCCCTGCGCTGGTTTTGATTTCGTTAAAGCCTTGTTCGAACATCACGATCTATATGCAGAGGGCCCCAATTGCAGAGGGTCTCTATGACGGGTGAAGAAATCCTGGCCCTGCCCTATGCCTTCGCAGGGGCTGGTCGCGTGGATCCGGGCCACGTATCGCAGTGCGGACCAGGCACTGGTACAGGCGATGAGAATCCCGGTCAGCGCCACGGCTGCGAAAAGCGGGAGTGATCGCCGGCATATCTGGGTAGTAACGAATATGGCCGACCATACCGATGGGTTTGGCCTCTTCAGGTTGGTAGTGGTCTGATACATCTGTCGTCCCCATCCGGCCCCTGTCCCACCGCTCTCGCATGTTAGGGAGCCTATGACTGATAAGACGTATCGGCCCAAGAAAATGTTCCCTCATGCTTGAGCGTTGCCTAAAGGCCGAAGCAGAAGACAACACCACGCCGAGAGATCAATACGCCAGCGCTGCGTGACTATGGCCGCGCCAGATGTAATTGTCGTCAGCTACGATGCCACCCTGAGCGCCCACCATGTCGCCCTGAGCGAAATCGAAGGGTCTGGGTCAGAGGGGCGGGGCCGTACTGCATGGAAGCCGGTAGATTCTTCGCCATTGAGGACGACACCACCGGCCTAGCCCAAGCGGGCTTGAAGAGGGTGTTTCATAAGTCCTTCGCACATTTTCGTGTCGAACGCCATGCGACGAGATTCCCGTTTTCACGGGAATGACGAGATTGGAATACGGCGCAATATCTCATAATTCTGGCGAAAACCGTAATCCAATGGATCGTGATTCAGGTGGTCTCAACATTATGAAACATGCTCTTGAAACCCGCCGCTACGAAAGCGAATTGGCACTAGTGTGTCCTGCCCGCCCGCCGTTCTTTGTAGGCGGCCATCAAGGCGTCCCGCCACTCTCCCGGAAGGTACTTCACTGCCTCTCTCATGTTTACGCCGGAGGCGCGGTGGGTCCTCGGCGCGATCCAGTCGAACACCAGGTCCGGCCTCTTCTTACTCACCTCGCGCAGCACCCAGCCTATCGCCTTTCGGATAAAGATCTCTTTTTCTTCCAACATGCCGTCGGCATACCGACCAAACCGGTCGAAATCGCCTTCTCCCTGACGCAGTGGGATCAGCAGTGCGAGCATGGCGGAGCGACGGACCCAAAAGTCCTCATCCATCGACCACCGGTCCAGCGTGGAAACCAGTTCGGGAAATCGCTCGACGAGACAGCCCGCCATGTAGATGGACAGAGGATCCACGTACGCCCATGATTTCGACTGCCGGATGAGGTCCTCGATGAGCGTCATGTCCCGAATTTCCAGGAGTTCGGTTTTATCTTGCAGGGCGAGTATCGCGACCACTCGTAGTTCGTGAGCCCCGGTCGCCCAACATGCGTCGGCGAAACCCAAAAGTGAGTCCCTGTCGGAAATCGACCCGGACTTGAAGACCGGTCTGGCCGCCCGGCGTATCAATGGCTTCGCGACGCCAATGAAATGCAAATCGCTTTTCAGATACCGCTTTTCGTTTCGGGCGCGTTCAGGGTTCGACGCGGCTTTGAGCGCGGCTTCAACTTCTACTATGAGCCCGGCAGGCGAACCTGCGGGCTGGACGGTCACTGCGCTTCGCACAGGTCGCACGCCAGGGCCAGCATGCAGCGCGTGGCGCTGACGAGCGTCGCAATACCGACCGACTCGTCGGTGCCGTGCGCCCGATTGAGCATGGGATCGTCGGTTGGATGAGAACCGGTGAATCCGTAAGTCACTATGCCGAGGTTGCGAGTGAATCTGGAGTCGGTGAAGCCGTTGCTGACAGCCGGTACCCATCGAATGTCATCCCGGTGCACTGCGACGGCCTGCGCACGCCGTATGGCATCTCCCAGTTCAGTCTCAAACGGCGACGAGTTCGGCACGGACATGTAATCGACGTCGTACTCAACGTTGTCGATGCCTGCCAGGACCTTGTCCAACTGCGTACGAACGTACGCCTCGTCCTGAAACGGGAGGGTCCTCACGTCGCACGTGAGTTCGAACACCTCCGGCACGCTGTTCGATTTGATTCCGCCCTTGATCATGGTCGGGGTCAAGGTCATCCGGGACAGGGCGCGCAGCAACGACCCCAGGCGCGGCGAAATGCGATTCGCCTGTTCGACGATGCCGTTGATGTTCGCCGGGCTTGCCTGTTCTTCGATCGCAAACTCGGAGAGGTATTGGAATATCGGCAACGAGGTGTCGAGTTCGGGCTCGTACTGCTCGATAGCCTTCAGCCCCTGGGCGAGCGAGTAGCTCGCGTTTGTGCCTGTCCACGGCACAGACGCGTGGGCGCTGTCACCCCTGAAGCGGATGTGGATCTCCAACCGGCCCTTTTCGCCCGTGCCCAGCGCATAGACCAGCGAGTTGCCGATCTCGACCGGAGTCCCACCACCCTCATTCACAGCGAAGTCACACTCCAGCGCCTCGGGGTGATTGTCGGCAAGCCACCCAAAACCCCAGCGGCCGCCGTGCTCCTCGTCCGCTCCGCTTACGAGCCTCAAGCCGTGTCGAAGACGGACGCCGCTCCGTTTCAGGATTGCCATCGCCATCAACTGCGAAGTCAATAACGCCTTGCAGTCGGAAGAGCCTCGCCCATAGACGCGGCCGCCCGAAATTTCGGCGCCAAACGGACTGTGTTCCCATTTTTGGGCCTCTTCGACGGGCACGACGTCGGTGTGCGACATCAGCATCAGTCGGGTGCGCGGCTGTTCGCCCGGGTACACCGCAATGATGTTTCCCCGCGCCGGATCGCGGGCCAGAATCTCCGATGCGATGCCCTCGTTCTCAAGCCAGTCCTTAATGAACTCTGCGACCTCGGTTTCGTTCCCCGTCGGCATCGCCCCGGTGTTGACCGAAGGGATGCGTACGAGGGCCTGTTCCAGTTCGACGATCTCCTGTGTGAGACCGTCTGCCTGATCAAGCAATATGTCGAGTGAAGGCAATGGCGTCCTCGTATTTCCTGGCCAGAAGAATCAACCGGCCCGATTTCTACCCGTTATATGTGCCGACGGACGAAAAGTGTTCGCACTCATGAGTGACGACGAGCCGCCGCCTACCGCGATACGTACAGGTTGCTTTTGTGCTCGTCCAGCGTTGGCGCCTGGCCTGTGGCCCCTGAGCCTGAACCGGGTAGCGCTTTGGCCTTCGCGTCTTCTTGTGTCCTTCGCCATGCGGCCTTGAGGTCCTGCGTGTGTCCGCGGAAGTGCGGCATGACGTAGCGAGCGAACAGCTCCAGACTGTAGTTGGTCTTCTGCGAATTCACCCACTCGTGGGTCGACAGCATGATGCCGCCTATGCCGCCTGCCTCGCGGTCGATCTTCTCGATCGCCTCTATGGCGTCGTCTGGGGTACCGATCACCCAGCCGCGCACGGCGGCGATTGACTCCGCGGTGAATTCATCGAACGGCTGCCCCGGATATTCGGCAAAGCCGGCGGTCCCGCCGATCACCGAGAAGTAGCCAGTGTCCCTGACTGCGGTTTCCCTAACGTCATCCCATGCCTGCTCGCGGGTGTCCGCGAGATGGAACCACGAAACAGCGCGCATGTTTTCCTTCACTGGCGTGTGGCCGTGACTGCGGGCAACCTCTTCGTAGACTTGCCACCGATCTGCCATAGGCACGCCGCCCGGGGGTGTCCTGCCTACCGGTGAGAGCAAAATCATCCCGTACTTGCCCGCGAGCTCAATGCTGCCGCGTGTGCCGGTGGTCGCCATGCCGAGCGGCAGCCTCGGCTGTTGATAAGACCGCAACTGCAAGGCCATATCGTTGATCGTCCAGTAGCGGCCTTCGTACGAAATTGGTTCGGGCGACTCCAGCAGCTTGACGATGATGTCGATGGATTCGAACATCATCGGGCGCAGGTCCAGCGGCGGGATATTGAACAGCTTGATGTCCGGCTGGAGGTTCGATTGCCCGACCCCGAGGATCGCCCTGCCCCTTGTCAGATGATCCAGGAAGGCCATCCGCTCCGCTACGTGAAAGGGGTGATGGAACGGCAAGGAAATCACCGACGTGCCGAGCCGGATTCTCGGCGCCAACGCGGACGCTTTGGCGAGCGCCATCTCCGGGGCCGGCATCGTTTCCCAACCGGCAGAGTGGTGTTCGCCTATCCAGAACTCGTCAAAACCGAGATGGTCCACATAGGCGATCAGTTCAATGTCACGCTGAAACGCCAGTGACGGATTGTCGCCCGGAACGTGCAACGGCATCATAAAAAACGAAAAGTTCACGCGGTCAGAACCTCCCACGCTTGCCCGGGCCGATGAAACAGTCGAATGCATCCACGGGCATTGTTGATACGCGGCAACCTAGCACCATGGGTGTTAGCGGTCAACGCCGCGCCGCCACGCGTTTCACGCACGAACCCCTCCGGGCGTGGCGAGAACGAATGCAACAGGGCCGACCGACGCGGGATTGCGAAGCGCTTTTGATTGGAAGCGCGCCAAAAGCCCTAATCTCGCCGCGTATTTACAAAGCGTTGCAAGCGCCTCCGTTGCTAGTCTGATTTTTTACTATGCCCGGTCAGTGCCCGGCAGAGTGGCCGCGATCGGGCGACGATGGACTTGAGCGGTCGGATTCACTCCGGTCAGCAGCGTGAAAGAGGCTGATTCCCTATGTCCGTTCCCTGCGATCAAGAGCTTTCCAAAAGTCACGCCCTGAATTCATGGCTGAGGCGCGCCATTGCTGCAAGCGTTGTGGCCCTCTCATCGGTCTTTATCGCCGCATGCTTCGGCGGCGGCGGATCAGGAGGAGGGCAGGCTATCTACGCGTCGAACGAAGATGGTCTGCCGGGTGTTTACCTGGTCGATACAGAATCGGGCGAAGTGACCCGGCTCACCTCCAGCGCCGGTTACAACTCCGGGCCTGTCTGGTCTCCGGATCGAAGTCTCATCGCCTTCATTTCCGATCGCTCCGGGTCACAAACCCTTTGGGTGATGAGCGCCGACGGCGTTGGAGAAGAGTTGCCGTTCCCGAACCTCGAGTCGGTTACAGATTTCAGGTGGGCGCCGGATTCAACACGACTGGCGATCCTTCACGGGGACGATGCGGGCGGGCGCATAGTCATTGGTGACCTTGAGACCGGCGTGACCGAACCGCTGACACTCGATGGAGAGGCCGTGTCGCTTGGTGGTTGGTCACCGGATGGTGAATGGGTTGTCTATGCCCTGTCAGACGAGGACCGGGCCGGCCTTTACAAGCAAAATCCCCGCGGGGTGCAGGAGATCCGGATTACGTATGGTCAGGACACAAATCCCATGTGGTCTCCAAAGGGCGACCTGATCGCATTCAACCGCCCGGGCGATGAGGAGTTCGACATCTACGTCGTATCTCCAGACGGCGAAGATGAGAGGGTCCTCTACTACACCGACGGCTCCGAGACGAGTTTCGAGTGGTCGCCGGACGGCCGAAGATTGGTCTTCGTTTCGGATCAGGACGGCAACAGGGAAATCTATCTAATGGACGCCGACGGCGAGGACCAGCCCGTCCGGTTAACGCGAAATCGGGTCGAAGACGATCAACCTCACTGGTCGAAGGACGGGAAGCACATACTGTTCACGTCCGACAACGACGGAGATTTCGACCTGTACACGATGTATCGCGACGGTACAGGGCAAAGGCGCATCACCTCAAGCGACGTGGACGAGGTCCACTCCGACTGGTAGGCGACGCGCCGGGATCAGCCATCCCCGCGAGCGCGAGACGAATCTGTAAGCGCCCAGCTACCGGCGCGGCAAAAGACGCCCGTTAATCTTCTGAAGAAACGAGACCAAGGCGCTTGAGCCAACTGTTTCGCCTGGGACCGGTTCGCTTCCCTTTATTTTCACCTGCCCCCACACCGGCCGGCTCCATACCGCCTCGTTGTCGCCTGCCCTGGTCCGGGGTGCTGCCGTTGGTCGACGGGGCGGTTGAACCGCTGACTCGCCGGCGGGCCGGAGTGCGCCTGAGGGGTTTCCTGGCGGCGGCCGTTCTGGTCGGCGCTGCCCGGCGCCTGGCGGCGGATGGTTGCTGGCGCGGTGTTCGGGCCGACTTGTCCTCCCCGTTGGGAGACGATACCTCATCCCTGACTTCCGGCTTGAGAGCAGACTTGGCGATAGCGCTCGCCCGGGTGCGGGTCATCCATAGACCGGTGAAGAAAGTCTCGTTCAACTTGACGTGGAGGTCGGCAACACGCGCCGCCTCAGCGGAGATATTGGAATCAAACGCAGCGACCTCCACCTGCTTGCCCCGGTCCTTTACGGCCTGGATGGCTGGGTAAAAGTCCCCGTCGCCACTGACCAGAATTGCAGTGTCGTACTGGTCCTGATATGCCCGGACGACGAGGTCGGTCGCGAGCATCACGTCAACTCCCTTTTCGACCACGTGGTCGCGGCGCTGCTTGGCGATGCCAAGCCGGACCTCGACGTATGGTGTGTCGTACAGGGAATGGAGGAAACGGTCCTGGTCTACCCGGCCGTCGTTACGGTCGGATTCCTGGCGGATGTTGTAGTAGTAGATGCGCCTGACGCTGCGGCCATTCGCGAGCTTCTTTGCGAACTTATCGAACTGGACATCGTGTCTTGAGCAATTCTGGTCGAGGACGTGGTACAGGTTGCTTCCGTCGATAAATACCATCACGCGTTCGGCGGTGTTTTCAGAAATGGAAGTGGTTATGTTGGACGGCATTCAGGCCTCCGGGCCTAGTGTTCTGGATGTTCGCTTTACGATGTGCTTAGCAGTCGCGGCGGGCCGTCGAAAACGATGTGATTCGGGGCGCGGCGCATGCCAGACAAGGTGGCCGATGCGACAAACGAAAGTGGGATATAACAAAGTAGTCGGCCTACATTCGAACACATTCTACTACGTCCCGGCCGGGAACATATTTTGAACGGCGCGACTTGACGCGTCTGACCGTCTGCCGGAGCATGTCCCCGGCAAGACTTCCTGCTCCCAAAACCGGTCGGGGAGCGATTGAAACGCCGGGCCTTAATCGTCTGAATCGAGGGAAATATGAAACCTGTAGCCACGTTTGATTCGCCATGCAAGCACCCAAACGGCCTTCAATGGGCCGACAACGAGTTGTACGTGATCGACCAGGAATTGGACGACGTCCATGTCCTGGACGAATCTGGAGCATTGGTGAGAACGATTCACAC
>JAKZUY010000005.1:0-4826 GCA_047516345.1 Dehalococcoidia bacterium
CAAAGCCTCGAACAGGCGATCGTCAGGCGTCACAAAGTGCTTGCCGGGGTAAATGTCGATCTCGCTCCGGTCGGTCAGGACTTCGCCGGTCAGGGGGTCTACCTCCTGGATTCGCTCCACCTCGTCGCCGAAGAACTGCACCCTGACGGCCAGTTCCTCGTAAGACGGCATGATTTCGAGCGTATCGCCCCGCACCCTGAACCTGCCCCGCACCATGTCCATGTCGTTGCGCTCGTAGTACATGTCCACGAGCCGGCGCACGGTCTTCCTGAGGCCCATTTCCTGCCCCCTGCAGATGTTCAGTACGACGTTGCTGTACTCCTCCGGCGATCCAAGGCCGTATATGCACGAGACGGAGGCGACGATCACTGTGTCTCGCCGGGTTAGCAACGAGCGGGTTGCGGCGTGCCGGAGCCGATCAATCTCGTCGTTGATGTCCGACTCCTTCTCGATGTAGGTGTCGGACTGGGGCACGTAGGCTTCCGGCTGATAGTAGTCGTAGTAAGAGACGAAGTACTGCGCGGAGTTGTCGGGAAAGTAGTCCTGAAACTCGGTCGCGAGTTGGGCCGCGAGTGTTTTGTTGTGGGCGATGACCAGGGTGGGTCGCTGGACCTTCTCGATAACGCCGGCCATGGTGAAGGTCTTGCCGGACCCGGTCACGCCGAGCAGGGTCTGGTGCTTCAGGCCGTCAACTAGTCCGCCCGCCAATTGTTCAATGGCTGCGGGTTGATCTCCGGTCGGCCGGTAGTCTGCTCTGATCTTGAACGGTGGCATTCCTGAGGGCCTCGAAATGGTGGTTATCCGAGTTTAGCCTAGCTATCAGGGCCGCGAGCCTTTGGTTGACAGTCGCCTAAGGCAATCACAATCGTAGGACAGACCGTTGTAAGGTTGGCATCCGGACGTGTTGCAATTCGCGGGAAAACCACTGGGTGCATCAAGTCCGAGTTGACTATGCCAAGTAACACCGACTTGCCGGACTGACCGGCAGGTTCGGGCGCTGGTCCAGGGCGCTTCTCGCCCCGCCCTGGTCAAATGGAGGGTGGCGACATGAAGGTCGTTGTCGGAACACTGCACACCGGTGATCAATTTATCCGCGAGTTGGCAGACGCATTCCCCGGCGTGGAGTTTGTGCCAGCCTACGATGACTCAGATCAGCCAGGAGCGATTGTCGATGCCGACGTGTTCATGGGATGGCCCACAAAAGAAGCGTTCCTGGCGGCCCGGCAGCTCAAGTGGATTCACTGCCCTGGCGCCGGTATCGACAGGTTAATCGCAATACCGGAGATCGTTGCGTCCGACCTCCCGATCACAAACGCCCCGGGGCCGCACGTAGATCCGATGGCCGACCACGTGATCGGGATGATGGTCGCCCTGACGCACCAATTCAAGGAGATGGTGCGGGACCAGGACAAGAGACTCTGGGGCGGCGCGGATAAGTACGACCACGCGTTTACCGAAATCTCCGGCAGCACGATGGGAATCTATGGCCTGGGCGCCATCGGAAGAGCCATTGCCCGCAGGGCGGCCGGGTTTGACATGCGAATATTCGCGGTGGACCCCGGGCCGGCCTTCGTACCGGACGTAGTTAGCGAGTGTTGGGGCACGGACCGATTAGACGATCTTTGTGCTGCCGCAGACTGGCTCGTGATCGCTGCTCCTATTATCGCCGAGACGCGCCACTCGATCGACGCACGGCGAATGGCGTTGATGTCCAAGGGTTCCTACATTGTCATCATCTCCCGCGGCGGCATCGTCGACGAAGATGCCCTGGCAGACGCGGTCAAGTCGGGACAACTGGCGGGCGCCGGCATCGATGCGACCGAGGTGGAGCCGCTGCCGCAGGAAAGTCCGCTATGGGACCTTGACGAGGTTTTCATCAGCCCGCACGCGTCCGCGCTGACGCCTGAACTGTATGAAGGCAGGCGTGAGGCCTTTCGGTCCAACCTGCGCCGCTTCCTGGCCGGCGAGCCGCTGGAGGGGCTGTGCGATCAGACCGCCGGCTACTGAGAAACTAACTCAAAAGTTTTGTCATTCGCACGAAAGCGGAAACTTGAGACCGAGAGACGGTTTTGGCTACTTGAAGGCCAGTTCTGAGATTGTTAAGCGCGGCGGCAGATGAATATCATCTCTTCACTGTCCTCGGAGAGCCGCTGACCTGCGAAACCGCCAAGCACTTGTTCCACCGCGAGACCAGCCTGCTCGATCAGCGCGTGGCACTCAGCGGCGAATAGGTACCGCAGGTCGATCGGCAACTCGGCCCGCCTGAGAATGCGACCTGAACAGTTGTACTCTTCGAATATCTGGGTTTCCCGATTGAGTTGAGTCGCTCCTTCCGTGCGGTTAATGGCGGACATGACGACGACGTTTCCCGTGTCCGGATGAACTGTTTCACCCCAGACAAACGGCGTAGTACCGCGATCGGTGAGCAGATCGGGGGTTGGTACGAAGATGTCGAAGACAAGGCGGCCGTCCGTTTCGAGGTGGCGGGCCGCGCACTGGAGTGTGCGCAGTTGATCTTGCTGGGTGAGGGCCAACAACAGGGTGTTCGATGGGATCGTGACGAGCGGAAAAGGCTCGCCGAGATCGAATTCCCGCATGTCTCCCCTGATTAGATCGAGCACGCCGGTCAGCGGTTGACGACGCTGGAGTTTCGCCTCCGCGCGGTCGAGCATGGCCTGGCTCAGGTCCAGACCGGTGACGTTCACCCCTGCCGATACGGTGGGTATCGCTACGCGTCCGGTGCCCACGCCGATTTCGAGTACAGGACCTTTCGACTCCCTCGCAAGGTCAACATAGAAAGACGTTTCGATTTTCGGGATATTCGAGTAGTAGACGTCGTACCACTCTGCCCATTGATCGAATTTCATGTCGGGTTTTTGAGATAGCGCCAAAGCGGTGATGACAGGTCCCTCTGGACCGATGTGACTTCACCGGCAACCAAGGTATGCCTGGCGAGGGTTGATGGGACTGTGACTGTTGGTGCACGCCTCGTTGTTCCCATTGTGCCTCTGCCGATGCGTGGGCGGGCCGCCAATAATCATTTGCCGGACTTACAATTGCAGTACGCCGTTCAACGCATCGGCTTTTACCCGAACCTAACCGGCGCTGATTTGGCCATGGAAGTCACGAAAAAAGGTGTGCAATGACTCAGACCGCGGCAAGTAAATGGCTGTCGCCCCGGATGGAACGCCTGGGTACGGAGACCGCATTCGAGACACTTGCGAAAGCCAAGGCCCTTGAGGCACAGGGGCGCGTCATAGTCCACCTGGAGATCGGTGAACCTGACTTCGACACCCCGGTGAACATCAGGGACGCCGCCAAAAAGGCGCTGGACGACGGATTCACTCACTACGGTCCGTCCCCAGGGCTGCCAGAGGCACGAGCCGCGATTGCCCGACATCAGTCTGAGTGGCAAGGGTACGAGGTCAGCCCCGACAACATCGTATTCACGCCCGGCGGCAAGCCGGTGATGTTCTTCACCATCATGGCCCTGATCGACGAGGGCGATGAGGTCATCTACCCGAATCCCGGCTTCCCCATATACGAGTCGATGATCAACTTCATGGGAGGCACCGCCGTGCCACTGAAGCTGAGTGAGGAAGCGGATTTCGCCGTCGACGTCGCAGAACTCCGGTCAAAAGTGTCTGATCGTACCAAGTTGATCATAGTCAATTCCCCCAACAACCCGTGTGGCAGCGTGATACCTGAACATGATTTGGAGCAGATCGCCGCCGTTGCAAATGACGTGGACGCAGTGGTCCTCAGCGATGAGATCTACAAGGACTTTTATTACGAAGGCTCGCACGTGTCGATCACCAAATTCGACGGCATGCGGGAACGTACCGTCATTCTCGACGGCCTTTCCAAGAGCTACGCAATGACGGGGTGGCGTACGGGGTACGGAGTACTGCCGACTTGGCTGGTCGAGCCGATTTCAAGACTGATCACGAACAGCGTGTCGCAGACAGCTTCGTTCTCCCAGATCGCAGCTATCGAAGCCCTTGAGTCCCCCCAGGATTCTGTCCACAGGATGGTCGCTGAGTTCAGGAAACGGCGTACGGTCATTGTGGACGGACTGAACTCGATCGACGGCATCCGTTGCCCTCTGCCAAAGGGCGCTTTCTACGCATTCCCCAACATAACCGAAACGGGCCTTTCGAGCAGGGAGTTTGCGGACCGATGTCTGGAAGAAGCGGGGGTTGCCCTGCTCTCAGGCACTGCGTTTGGAGAATACGGGGACGGCTACGTTCGCGTTTCGTTCGCCAATTCAATCGAGAATCTCACTGAGGCGGTGCGCCGGATCAAGCAGATGCTGTCCGGCGTTTCATGACGATCGACCGCCCGGGCGAGGGCGGTCCGGCCTCATAGTTCTCCGCACGCGGTCATGAGGTCACGGGTATTGGCTCGGGCGACGGCCCTCAAAACGTGTTGCGTGGCTTCCCGTATCTGTTTCACCGGGGCTTCCACCACAACTGCCGGGGACTCGTCCAACAGGCCCCAATATGGCGGGAGCTCGGAAGGCCGGATAAGTCCGCTCTGTGCCATTAGGTAGTGGCAGTGGGCCGTCCGCAGATAAGCCTCGTCATGAAACTTCACCGACATGGCGGCGACGCGTTTCACATACGCGTCCCGTCTTTTCACCGCGCCCTCGTATTCGCGTCGGACCAAACTGAGCTCCAGGTTATCGGCATTACGGGTACTGTTCATGGCTGCGGCCTCGAGTATTCCGGCTGAAAGTTCGACGGTTTCGTCGATCGCCGCCCGCTGCCCTGCCAGTTTGGCTGCCGCCCTCTTTGTATTGTCGTCCCTGGCCGCGTCGGACCGGG
>JAKZUY010000006.1:0-5887 GCA_047516345.1 Dehalococcoidia bacterium
GGGAACCACCAGTTCCAGCGTCCGAATACACTCATCAGGGCTGGCGCGACGAGACCGCGTACGATCGTCACGTCCACCAATACGGAAATCGCCAGCCCCAGCCCCAACGCCTTGATCACCACGATGTCTGCGGCCACAAAGCTCGCCGCGACAATGATGAGTATTCCGCCCGCCCCGGTGATGATCAGACCGCTCTTCTGCATGCCCTCAATGACGCTGGACCGGTTGTCGCCAGTCCGCCGCCACGCCTCAGCCACGCGGGCGAGCAGAAATATCTCGTAGTCCATGCTGAGGCCAAAGACGATCGCAAACAGCAATATCGGGGTTGTGGCCTCGATACTTCCGAGGGGTTCAAACCCCAGCAGGCCGCTAAAGTGCCCCTGCTGGATTATGAACACCAGAGCGCCGTAGCTGGCAAGTATGCTCAGCACGTTGAGCAGAACGGCTTTGAGCGGCAGGATGAACGACCGGAACAGCAACATGAGGGACAGGTAAGTAACGACCAGCACGAACCCTATGACCCACGGGAACCGGCTGTAGAGTCCATCGACGATGTCCTTCAGGTCGGCCGAGCCTCCATCGACGAAGACCTGCCGCCCCTGCCCCGGATCGAGGGCGCGGATCTCCCCGACGAGACGTTGCGCTTCAACGGAGAACGGATGCAACGGACTTTGCACCAGAAAAAGCACGGCGCCGGGCCGCACCGATTCCCGCAGTAATCTCGACGCACGGGCGTCGGCGACCGACTCTGGGCGGGAATACATGACGCGGTAGTGATCCGGTCCAAACGACGGCGACAAATTGACGATGCTGCCGACACTCTCCACGTGCTCCAGTTCTTCAATGGCCCGTCCAAACGCGTAGAGGTGTTCGATATTCTCTCCGGCCAGCGGATCGCCCTCCAGCGTGTACGCCACGGGGATCACGGTGGACATGGCCAGGCCGAATTCCTCTCGCAGCACGTCGAATCCCCTACGGGACTCAAGGCTCGTGGGAACGACCGTTGCGTCGACCGATCCGAGTCGCAGGTCCTTGACCGGTAGCGCCAGAAGCACGAGAAACAACGTAGTCGGAATCAGGACCAGGATCGGCCGGGCCATCACGCGACTTGCAAGGGGTCTCCATATCGAGCGTCCTTTCGCCCAGTCCGGTCCGATGCGAAGCCGATCGATGCGGTGGCCGATCACGCCCAGCAATGCCGGCAACAGCGTCGTGGCGGCAAGCAGGGCCGACGCGATCACGATCAGCGCGCCGATGCCCACCGAACGCAACATCATGATGTCGAACAGCGTCAGGCTCACGAGGCCGATGAACGAAGTGACAGCCGAGAACATGATCGCCCGGCCTGCCCGGGACTGGGCCACCGCCACTGCGTCTTCGACGGACAGACCGGCGCGCAGCTCTTCGCGGAACCTGCTCGTGTAGAAGAGCGAATAGTCGATACCGATTCCTATGCCGAGCAAGGTCACGATGTTCAGGGCGAAGATCGACATGTCGATGCCCATCGACAGAAAAAAGACAGCGCCCAGGCCAGTCGCCACCACCGCGCCGCCGACAGCCGCGGGCGTTATGGCGGCGACCAGGGTGCCGAAGACGAGCAGCAACGCCAACGTAGCCAGCGGAAACGCTATCGCCTCCCCGCGGCGCAGGTCGCTTTGACTTGCGATGTTGATGTCCCTGTAGAGGGCCGGACCGCCCGTGACGGTCATCTCCAGAGGTCCGGGATCGACTGCGCCGATCACCGTGTCCAGGTAAGACACAGACTCGTCGAGGGGCTTATTGAGCTCCACGCTGACGCGAACGGTGTGCCCGTCGTCGGATACTCGCTCTGGAGCGCCAATGTGTGTCGTAACGCCGGTTACGTCGTCCAGTTCCCTGACGTGCGTCACCGCAGTCTCGACGGCGGCGATGTACTCCGGTTCGTAGGCCGTCAGTCCGCGGTGAACGAATATCAGTTCGACCGATATAACCGAGACATCCAACTGCTCCTGCAGGACTCGCCGCGCCTCCACCGACTGGAAGTTCTCGTTGGTGAAACCTCCCGGCTTCAGGAATTCGCGGGCGCGAGGGGCGAACGGCATGACGGCAAGCACCAGGACGGCCCACGCGACGATGACCGCGTAGCGTCGGCGGTAGATAAACCGCCCTGACCGTTCAAGCACCGGACTGCGAGTACGGGGGGCAAACCCCCGCGGCTTGTCGAAAACTACAAAACGGGGGCGACTCAACGCCCCCGTTTTTCACGCTGCGGTCCGCGGCCCTGCCCGCCGGACTACCGGTCGATAAGGTCAATATCGGGCGGGTCCGAATCGGTCGCCAACGCCGCTTCAGGTTGCTCGTCCTCATAGGGGCTGAGCTCTTCGGGGTCGGCCTGGTCGTGACCATTGTTGTTGCGCTGTCCGCCTTCCAGCGACAGCGGGTCGATTTCCCGTTCCGCCTTGCGCTGCCCTTCGACCACCCTGATGGCGCTTATGTGATCTCCGTCCTCGGGAACGACGATCTTCACCCCCTGAGCAATCCGGCCGGTAGAACGAATCTCGGAGAGGTTCGTCCGAAGGACCTGAGCCCTGTCCGTAAGCAGGAATAACTTGCCCTCTGAGTCGGTACGAACTTCCTCACTGACCACCGTGGCCGCAGCGACGTTTCCTGTCCTGGCCGTCACTTTCAGAGTGATGATTCCCATGCCGCCACGCGACTGTAGCCGGTAATGGCGCATCAGCGACAGTTTGCCGAAACCGTTGCGGCCAACTATCAACAGCGACCCCTCGTCATCCACGACGTCCATTGCGACAATCTTGTCCCTCTTTTCGAGGGTAATGCCCTTCACGCCGCCTGCCGCCCTCTGGCGCGGGGTTACCTGCGTCGACCGGAATCTGATCGACATTCCCTTGCTGGTAACGAGGACGATGTCCTGGTCGGCACGCGCCAGGTTTACCGCGACGAGTTCGTCGCCGGGCTTCATGTTGAACGCGTTCAGACCGCCTCGATTGATGTTTCGCAACAGCGGCAGGTGCATACGCTTTATCTGACCCTGCCGCGTTGACGTGACGAGGTAGGTGTCTTCCAGGAGGCTGTGCACCGCCAGGATGGCCTGGACGTTCTCCCGGGGCTCGATGTTGATCAGGTTCTGCACCGGAGTGCCGCGTGAATTTCTCGACTGTTCCGCCGCCAGCTCGAACACCCGCGTGGAAAATACACGCCCCCTGTTCGTGAAGAAGAGCAGCGTGTCGTGTGTGTCGGCCACCTGGAGGTGCGGAGTGACATCGTCCTCTCTGGTCATGCGCTGTCCTCGCACGCCCTTGCCGCCGCGGTGCTGGGCCCGGTAAGTGCTTGAAAGAACCCGCTTCAGGTATCCGTTCTGGCTCAGCGTTATCACCACTTCCAGGTGAGGCTCGGTGTCTTCTCTGCGCCATTCGCCCAGCTCTTCAGGGTGTATGACGGTTCGACGCTCGTCGCCATACTTCCGCTTTAGCTCCAGCGTCTCCATGCGGATCACCTGAAGGACCTTCTCCGGGCTGGCGAGCAGACTTTCCAGCTCGGCGATAACTTCAATCAGCGCCCGATATTCGTTCTCGATCTTTTCGCGTTCCAGAGCGGCCAATCGCCTCAACTGCATATCGAGAATGGCCTGGGCCTGAATCTCCGACAACACGAATTCGGCCATCAGGTTGTTCCTGGCCGACTCGACGTCTGCGGAGCCGCGAATAATGGTGATGACCCGGTCCAGATTGTCGATGGCGATCTTGAGACCTTCGAGTACGTGAACGCGGGCGAGAGCCTTGCGCAGATCGAATTCGGCCCTTTTTCGGACGATCTCCTGGCGGAACTCGATGTAGTGCCGAAGCGCTGACTTGAGCGTGACCACCCTGGGAATGTTGTTTACCAACGCCACCATGTTGACGGAGAACGAAGTCCTGAGCGGAGTGTGGCGGTATAGGTTGTTCAGGATGACGGCAGGCGCCGCGCTGCGGCGGAGCTCGATGACGACGCGCATGCCCTTGCGATCCGATTCGTCGCGCACCTCCGATGCGCCGTCCAGCTTTCGCTGTTTGATCAGATCGGCGATGCGGGCCACGAGGTTGGCCTTGTTGACTTGGTACGGGATCTCCGTGAAGACGAGGCGCTTGCGCTCCTGGCGACCCACGTCCTCGATCTCGTGGTGAGCCTGGACTATTACCCGGCCGCGGCCGGTTGCGCAGGCGTTTCGTATGCCTTCCATACCCCAGATATGCGCTCCGGTCGGGAAGTCCGGCCCCTTTACGAATTCCATGAGGTCGTCGACGGTGGCATTGGGATGAGATAACAGGTGAGCGATGGCGTCGCAAAGTTCGCTCAAGTTGTGGGGAGGTATGTTCGTGGCCATCCCCACCGCTATGCCGGACGCGCCGTTGACGAGCAGGTTGGGCAGTCGCGCCGGCAGGATGACAGGCTCTTTGAGTGAAGAGTCGAAGTTGTCAGACCAGTCGACGGTCTCGCGGTCGATGTCGCCGAGGACCATCTCAGTGATCGATTGGAGTCGGCATTCGGTGTACCGCATGGCGGCCGGCGGGTCGCCGTCCACGGAGCCGAAGTTGCCTTGACCGTCTACGAGCCTGTAACGAAGCGAAAACGGCTGAGCCATGCGCACCAGGGCGTCGTAGACAGGCGAGTCGCCGTGTGGGTGGTATTTCCCAAGCACTTCCCCTACGAGGCGCGCGCTTTTCTTGTAGGACGACGTAGGCCGCATGCCCTGATCGTGCATGGCGTAAAGAATTCGGCGTTGCACGGGTTTCAGGCCGTCGCGCACGTCGGGCAGCGCCCGTGAAACGATTACGCTCATAGCGTAGTCGAGGTACGAACTACGCATCTCGTCGGCGATGCCGCGCGGCCGGATGGCGCCTATGTCAGAACTGACCATGTGTTACTCCCGGTCTGACCATCGCCACTCAGGCCCGGCGTGGAATGCGGACGGACAAACGTGAGCGTGACGACGTTCTCTACCCTAACCGTATCGATAATCGCGCCTGCGCGCAATAACGCGCGCGCGAGGAAAAATCTACGAGTTTTTTATGCCGCGCAAGAATTGGTTAGCGATGCGGTCGTGACGGAAATACATTCCGAAGGGGCAGTGCTCATACGGCGAAGGCCGGAACGACGAAGAGAGACGGCCCTACGACCGGCTACCCGATGGGTGGTGTCCGGGCGGCAACGAGCGTCCACCAGGAACGCTATTCTCGCGCCCCGCGCCAACGGGCGCCCTCAAGGAGTCTGTTTTCACAGCAATGCCGACGCACACACCAGGTCGCCGGGATTCAAAATCCGGCGCGCTCCACGAACGCCAACAGCAGGCTGTCGAATCCGGTCGGCAACTCGTCGATCAGGTGAGCGCGCCACTGGACCCCTACAACCCAATACCGCCCCGGTAATTCGATAGCCTCGATGACACGGTCATCCGCAAAGGCGGACGCCAGCAAGGCAGGCGCCAGTTGCGCTTCGGTAATGCCGAACCGGTGGGCGCTATTCACCGTAACCCAGCCCGAGCCGCCGATCGTGTAAGAGACCTTGGCGCCGGGCGGGAGAAAGATCCGGTGCCGACTCGAAGCGCCGTCCGGCTCAGGTCCATGCCCATCTACGCGGGCCGGAGGGCCGCCTTCATACGCTCCGTTGATGGCATACATACCCCAACCGATCCCAAGGACTGGAATGCCCAATGTGACCGCACGGCGCACGGCATCGGAAACCGCGGGTGCCGACGGCGTATCGCACTCGCCCGCAAGCAGCAACCCGGTCGTCGTATCGGTCAAAGCCGCGCCGGGTGACAGGGGCGTCGCCTGTCCGCCTGAAACGGCGATGGCATGTGCGAAGGGCGCAGGGTCTGCGCCGTTCGGCACAACGAGTGATATTTGGG
>JAKZUY010000007.1:0-12442 GCA_047516345.1 Dehalococcoidia bacterium
ATGCGGTATCCATCCGATATTGTGGCGTAACAATCGAATGTCGGCTGACTGCCATCAGACGGATTCGGCATTGGTCAATGCGCCGGTCTGATTTGCACGCAAGCCCGGCTGGTTGCGTAGAACCGTTGGCATGTACGGCTATTCCTGCCGCCAACGAAGAATTTCCGAGGGGTTAACAATGCAGGTTTCCTTACCAAAACGAACGCGCTTTTTTGGGCTGTGGTCCGTTGCGCTGGGGGTGGGCCTGGCCGCCATCATGCTGGCAGTAGCCTGCGGAGGTGAAGAGGCCGAGCCTCAGACCGTTGTTCAGACGGTCCTTGTCGAGAAACAAGGTGCGACGGTGGTCGAGAAGGTTGTTGAAACGGTCGTTGTCGAGAGGCCGGTCACTATCACCGAGAAGGTCGTTGAAACGGTCATCGTCGAGAAAATCGTCGAAGGCAAGACGGTAATGGAGGTCCAGACCGTTGTCGTCGAGAAGCAGGTCACTGTTACCGAGAAGGTTATCGAGACGGTCGTCGTCGAGAAAATTGTCGTAGCTACTCCAGTACCGGCCACGCCCATTCCGCTCCCGACCGCCGTGGTGATAAACATTCCTGACCCGGGGAATCCGGTGGGGACCCTTGTAATGGCCATCGACCAGGTAGGCACAGGGGGCGGACTCCACAGCGCTGGCAGCTCAGCAGAGGGCGCCATGCACATGGGTATTACCGAAACGTTCTTCATGGTTACGGACGATTCGGCTGAGGGATCGATGCTGGCAACGGCCTGGACCCTGGCCCCGGACTTGAGTTCGGTGACGATAGAACTTCAGCAAGGCGTGGAGTTCCACGGCGGCTGGGGCGAGATGACCGCCGAGGACGTAGCGTGGAACGTCAACGACGCCAATGCCGGGACTACCCCGCTGAGCATTCACGGCCAGGCGGGCGACATGAATGCCCTGTTTGGGAGCAACCCGTGGCAGGTGATCGACAGCCACACGGTGCTGGCCACCTTTGCGGCGTTTAACCCGACGTGGGCATCGCGCGAACTGAATCTTGGCGGTGAATCGGTTGCGATTGTAAGCAAGGCCGCGGTTGACACGAACGGTGAGGACTGGGCCAAAGAGCCTGGGCACATCACCGGCACCGGTCCGTACGAGATCGTCGAGTGGATTCCGGACGATCGGATAGTAACGAGGGCTGTTTCGAGTCATTGGCGCAAGACTGCTGCCGTACCCAATGTGACCTGGCTGGAGATACCCGAACCCGACACCAAGATCGCCCTTCTGCGAACTGGCGAAGTCGACATGGGCCAGATACCGCTGGCGAGAGTCGGCGAATTGAAGGCTCAGGGCTTCGATGTCCTGGCCGCCGGTGGCAGGGCGGACGAAATCGGCATCATGTTCGGTGGCAATCTTTGGGAGACAAATCACGCAATCTCGGGTGAACTCCTGGACCGCGGGCCCCTGGCAGCAGCCAAAGCAATTCCATGGCTCGGTCATCCGGACGATGACGCAGACATGGAACAGTCGCGACTTGTTCGCCACGCGTTGGCGATGGCGTTAGACCGCGACCTAATGAACGAACAACTCAATGACGGCCTTGGATGGCCCACGTACATAACGATGTTCTCGCCCACCGCACCCGAGTGGCAGGACAAGTGGAACATAGCGTACGACCCAGGCGAAGCCGAACGGCTCCTGGACGAGGCTGGATTCCCACGCAAAGGTGGCGACGGGGTGCGGTTTGAGATCGTGATTTACGGTCAGCCCTCTCCGCCAACGTACGCCAGCCAGGCACAGGCCATCGCCGGTATGTGGGACGACATCGGCGTACGAACCACCGCCCTGACGCACGCGTACAACATCATCCGGCCGTCATTTGTACAGCGGACGATAACTCACCCGTTCCTGAAGACCTGTGGCGAAAGTACGTCATCCGCTCCCTGGGACTGGCCGCGCGGCATCAAGATGTCGAGCTTCTCACGCGGCGGCTTTAGCTGCGCGCAGGAAGCTCCTGAAATCGCTAACTGGCTGAAAGAGGCTCAGCTGGAGCCGGATCGAGAGAAGCGTATCGAGATCAACAACCGGCTGGCGGACTGGATGCATCACTGGGCGTTTGCGCCCGGTGTGCTGGCGGTGCCTGTCACGGTAACGATCAACCCGAAGTCGATCGAGTCCTGGGAGATGCCGCGCGCATTCCAGGCGAGCTACCGGGCGCCTGAAAACATAGTGCCTGCCAGATAGGCTGACTTGATCAGACTGACTGATCTGTCGAACATTACGGGCCGGAAACGGCGCCGCGGGGTCACGGCCTCGCGGCGCTGGCGCGGTCGCCATATACGGTAGGTCAGTCAGATCCCGCGCAGAGCCGCGGCGGAGACGAAATGAAGGATTCCAGCGAACGCCCCAATTTTCTCGTGTTCATGTCAGACGAGCACGGCCCCATGTTCAGCGGCACATACGGCCACGAGTTGGTCAAGACGCCCAACATGGACCGGATCGCCGAACAAGGGGTCACGTTTGAGAACGGGTATTGCAACTCGCCTCTGTGCACGCCGTCCCGGCTGTCGTTCATGACCGGCAAGTACGTCAGCCACTGCCAGGGATGGGACAACTCCACACCGTTGTACGTCGGCAGGATGACGTGGCCCTGGCTGCTGAAGTCGCTCGGGTACGACACCGCGCTGAACGGCAAGATGCACATGATGGGGCCGAGGCCGCTGAACGGCTTTGACGAGCAGTTGAGCCACGACCCGCATGCAGCGAACGAGCACGCGGTGATTCGCTGGAAAGACGGTGTCGGCGACGGTATTACCCCTTGGCCGGACGTGCTGACTGCCGGACCGGGCCGTAGTCCGGTGATCGACCACGACGAGGCGGTTGAATCGGCGGCCCACGACTACCTGCAAGATCCGGCGCGCCAGGACAGTCCCTGGGCGATGGTATGCGGGTTCATTTCGCCGCACTTCCCGCTGAACGTGCCTGAGCCCTTCTTCTCCATGTACTACCCGGACAACGTGGACCTGCCGAACAATCCGCCCGGTCATCTGGAATCGTTGCCGCCGGCAGTGGACCGCCTACGCCGGTACACGGGCACTGGCGGCCCATACACTGACGATCAGCTGCTAAGAGCGCGGGCGGCCTACTTCGGCATGATCACCTGCCTCGATGAGAAGTACGGGCGTATTCTCGATACGTTGGAGAAGACCGGCCAATTGGAAAACACCGTGATCGTTCACACGTCCGACCACGGCGAGATGGCGGGTGAGCACGGCTTATGGCGAAAGATGTGCTTCTACGAGCAGTCGGCCCGTGTTCCTTTGCAGATGTCGTGGCCCGGCCATTTGCCGGAAGGCAGATGGGAGACAGGACCCACTTCCAACGTCGACATAGTCGCTACGATGATGGATATCGTCGGCATCGATCCGTCGGAGTGGAACATGGACGGCGACAGTTTGCTACCGTACCTGTCGGGCGAACAGCCGGAGTGGAAAGACGAGGTCTTCTGTGAGCACCTCGCCCATGGGACCGAGGGGCCCCGGGCCATGATCCGTCAGGGTGACTGGAAGCTCAGTTACACGCACTTGGACGAGCCGGAATTCGAGTTGTACGATCTGGCACGCGACCCGGGCGAGTTCGTAAACCTGGCGGGGCAGTCGGAGACGATGGCAATTCAAAACCGCCTGTTCGCTCGAATCATGGAGCTGTGGTCAGACCCCGACGCGCTGACACACAACATCAGGGAGTCCCAAGAAGAACGGTATCTGCTCCGGGAGTTGACGGGCGGAGGAGAGAACCGGCTCTTCTAATCGGACTTGATAGTCCAATTGAACAACGCCCTCCAAATCGGAGGGCGTTGTTATTTGCGAACGGATTGTTTCGGCCGACTGCTCAGTGCCTGATCTGTCTCAGGCGGGGATCGAGCTTGTCCCGCAGCCAGTCTCCGAAGAAGTTCAGGGACATCACGACCAGGAATATCGCAAGCCCGGGGAAGAACGAGATCCACCACGCAGTGGTGAGCCATTGCCGCCCCTCGGCCACCATGAGGCCCCATGCCGGCGTCGGCGGCGGAATCCCGACTCCGAGGAAACTGAGCGATGCTTCGGCCAAAATCAGGCTTCCGACTCGGAGCGTGGCGATCACGACGATCGTGTTGAACACGCCGGGCAGCAGATGTCGAATCATGATGCGAGCGCCCGTCGCCCCGGCAACGCGCGACATGTTGACGTAGTCGAGTTCCTTGAGGGTTAGCACTTCAGCCCGGATGTTTCGCACAAACGGACTCCATGCCAGTAAGGCCAACAGGCCCAACATGATCGTGAGGCTTTGACCCCAAACTATGGCGGCCACCATGGCGACGAGAATGAACGGTAACGCAAGCCAGAAATCCACGAACCGCATGATGAGCTCGTCGATCCATCCGCCCCAGTACCCTGCGAAGAGGCCAAGCAACGTGCCAACCAGTACCCCGCTCGTCAAAGCGACTGCGACTATCTGTAGCGATAGCCGCGCGCCAAAGACGACGCGTGTGAGCACATCGCGGCCGAGTTCGTCGGCGCCCAGCCTGTAGAGCCCAGCCTTTTCGGTACCCCGAGCGATGTCCCGTTCGGTTAGTTCCGGATTTCCGAACCACACGGGAGGGTGTCTACTGTCTGCCAGCGACTGCTTGCGAGCGTCGGACGGAGCAATCAATGGAGCGAATACTGCGGTCACGATCATGAGCGCGACGATTGCTCCCGGGAGGATCGGCCAGGCGCGGACAAACCCCCACCCGACGCTGATGGGGTTCCGTCGCCGAGCGGGGTCAGCAGCAGGGGCATAGGTTTCTGCTTTGGCAGCCACGTGATCCGTTTATCCGTATCGAATGCGGGGGTCGATTACTACGTAGAGCATGTCTGTTAAGAAGTTCATGATCACGTACATGACGGTGAACATGAGCATGGCGCCTGTGAGCACCGGAAAATCGTTGTTCGTCACGGCCGTGACGGCCACTCTTCCGATCCCCGGCCAAGCGAACACAACTTCGACCAAAACCGAACCGGTTATGAAGCCCGTAAGAATGAGGGCCGACACGGTTACGGGTGGGATGAGCGCGTTTCTCAGTCCGTGCTTCCAGATGATGGTGCTGTGGCTCACACCCTTCGCCCGCGCCATTTTGATGAATTCGGAGTCCAGAATTTCCAGCATCGCAGACCGGGTGATCCTCAGGTACCCCGCCGCTGCGGCTGAGCCGAGGGTGATGGCGGGCAAGATGAAGTAGGTGGGGCTCAACCCTTCTTTGGACGCCGCGGGGAACCACTGCAGCCAAACTGCGAATACCAGAATGCTGACGATGGCGAACCAGAAATTCGGTATGGCCTGCCCGAATAGCGCGAAGCCGCGGCCGAGGTAGTCGAACGCACTACCCCGTTTCACGGCGGAGAGCACGCCGAGCGGAACCCCGATCAGCGTGGCGAGGACCCATGAGACCAAACCGAGTTGCAGGGTGTTGGGCAGCTTTTCGACCAGCACTTTTGTTACGGGCCGCTTGTTGACGAGGCTCTCGCCGAGGTCGCCACGCAGGGCGCGACCCAACCATTGGACGTATGCGACGGGGATGGATCGGTCGAGCCCGAGTTCTTTCCCGATGGCGATCCGGCTTTCCTCTGTGATGCCGTATCCGCTTTCCTGGACGTACAGGTCAAGGGGGTCGGATGCCAACCTCGAAACGCCGAAAACGAAGAGCGTCGCGGCGATAATAGTGAGACCTGAAGCAAGGAAACGCCGGATAATGAATCGTCTCAAGTCAAAGATCTCAAATCACGTGGCTTGTGCGGCGCGAGAATGCGTTACTTGTTCGGCGTGCCCAAACGCCGGGTCTTATGGGCATGATAACCGTAGTATCGATGCAGGATACGGAAACCGTCGCCGAGTCAGGGCCAGCCGTTGTCGTCCAAATGTCGGGGCGCGAGGCCATCTTGACCGCGAGCGCAGTTTCGCCGTAACGAGGGGCTAAAGCAGAAATTAACAGTTGCCGGGGTGGCGGAATGGTAGACGCGGCGGACTTAAAATCCGCTGCCCGAAAGGGCTTGTGGGTTCGAATCCCACCCCCGGCACCAATTAGCCTGTCCTACCACCGGGTCGAGGAGAATGCTGGAGTCTTCTTCCGGCGGGAGCCGGGCGCCGCACAAGCCAACGCGGTTTCCCACCCTTCAAGTCACTACCTACCGTCGGAGGCGCGTTACCATTTGAGCCCAACCGAGTCACAGAGGAACTTCATAAACGGCCCGGCGGTCTGGCACGAGTCTACGTACGTATCGATGAAGTCGGGTGAACAAGCGTCGTCCTGACTGAACGTGGTTCCGGCGGCGAACGACTTCAATTTCAGATGCTCGATCAGCGGATGTGCAGGGTCTATACCCTTCGGCGCCCGCTTTAGAGATTCGCCCTCAAGCCCGTAGTTTGAATTGAACCGTCCGTCGTTGACAATCGCCTCCCACTGTTTCGGGTTGTCGACAATCGCCCCGCGGATCTTCCCGACCGTTGCTGAGTCGGGCCTCCAGATACCGGCGGCGGCAAAGACGTTGCCGGGTTCCATGTGCAGGTATAGGCCGGGCCCGTGCACCTCACGCCCCACTTCGTGGCGGAAGTGGACCCCCGCATTCGTTTTGTACGGGCTCTTGTCCTTTGAGAATCGCATGTCCCGGTAGATCCGAAACATGGATCCACCAGAGGGCCGTGGGTCGGCGATCATGTGTGGACTGATCTCGGGGAGCCTCTCGCCGAAGTCGGACACAAACCCGAGGAGCGCGTCTTTGACGTCTCTTTCATATCGGTCCCTGTTGGCCTGAAACCACTCTCGCCGATTGTTGACAATCAGGTCAGCCAGAAAGTCGAAAAGCGCTGGCGTGAAGTGTGTCGATGGAGCCATCGTTGTTCTCCTGCTGAACCAGGCCGCGATCCGTCGACCAATGTCTAACGGTGGACTCTCATTTTATTCGAGCCGACCCAGCCAGTCAGAAGGGTAAGGGCTGTGCGGTGTGATCGCGAATTCCCGATGTCACTCACGAGTCCTGGGTTGCGAGTGAATCCGCTGACCGGATTCTGTTAGCGCGTTAACGAGTCAAATGGCCGAACTCCAAAATCAGACCCGTTGAACCCGGGATTCGCCCACACCATCTTCGAATTCCGATCGGTGAAGGCTGTAGCGACTCTTTCGCTTCGCCTACTTGGGCGGCAGGCTCAGGGCGCAGTTCGCGCCGACTCCCACCCATTCTCGTAACGACTCGTCGCTGTCGGTCGCTTGCGGGGCGACGACCACCCAGCCTCGCATCGGTCTGCCGTTGAAGTCCATCTCACGCACATGGGGTCTCGTCAGCGCCGCCTCGTAAGCATCTTTGCGAACGCGCACGAACAGGTCGCTTTGGATCACTCCGCATGCCATGTTCCCTTGCAGCATGAAGGCCAGTCCACCGAACATCTTCTTCTGGGCCACAGTCGGTTGATCCCCGAACATACCGAGGATTCGCTCGGCCAGATTTTCGTCAAAGGCCATGCCGGTTTCCCTTACTAATCGCGCGGCCGGTCCTGCTTGACGAGGTCAAGCCACTCACCGTTGAAGTCGTTTTGCAACATGGCGGTCGCGTGTCTCCACTCGTGAACCTCGTAGTGGGACTTGATGAATCGCCCAAGCTCGCTGATTGCCATCGTGCCCGAAATTTATCCGTTTGCCAAAACGTATTCAAGGCCGTGTGTCAGCCCCCAGGCTCCCACCACCGGCTTGCCGTTACAGGGCCAGCAGGGTGCGGAGGTCGGTGAGCGCGGCGGTTAGTGAGGCGTTGCTCGGCGCTTCGGCGTAAAGTCTGACCAGCGGCTCGGTCCCGGATAGCCGGGCAGCAGCCCACGCGCCTCCCGAGAGATGGTATTTGACTCCGTCGCGCCGGTCTTCCGACTCGATACGCATGCCCCCGAGCGCATCCGGGCGGGCGTTTTCCAGGGCGTCCCTGATTTCAGCGCTGCGCTGCGCGGGGAATTCAAGGTCGATTCGCCTGAACACATGCGGTCCGGCGATTTGACGCAGTTCGTCGAGTAACTGCGACGGCGTCTTTCCGCTGTGCACGATGGCTTCAAGGAAGATCAGGCCGCTGAGCGGGCCGTCGCGCTCCGGAATATGACCCCTGAACGCATAACCCCCGCTCTCTTCACCGCCTGCCGCACATCCGTTGTCGACCATTGCAGGCCCGACGTACTTGAACCCGACCGGTGTTCGATATACGGGCGCTCCGTACTTCTCACCTAGCCGGTCGATCATCGAACTCATGGTTATCGTGCATGCCACGCCGCCGCCGGCCCGCTTTCGACCGATCAGGTGGTCTGTGATCAGTGAGAAGACTTCCAGCGTGGACATGTAGACGCCGTTCTCGTCGACCACGCCGAGGCGGTCTGCGTCCCCGTCGAGCGCCAGACCAACGTCGGCGCCTTGTTCCCGCACCGCATTGGCGAGTTGCGACAGGTTGGCCTCGACGGGCTCCGGCTGCCCCATGCCGGGGAAGGCAGGGTTGGGTTCGGCCCGAATTTCGACCACCTCGGTCAAGCCTCCCGCGAGCACGCTCGGCAACACGCCTGCGCCTGCGCCGTGCATGGCGTCCACCACGACCCTTAGGCCGGCGGCCCGCAGCGCGGCAGCGTCGACGAGTTCCCCCAAGCGCTGCGCGTAGGGGCCTACCGGATCGAATTCAGTGATCGCCCCGCGGGCAGCGCCGGATTGCGGTTCCAGCTCACCGGACAGTATCCGGGCGAGGTGTCTTTCAATCGACTCCACCATGTCGGGCGGGGCGCTGCCGCCGGCGTTCGACTTGACTTTGAATCCGTTCCATTCGGCGGGGTTATGGCTCGCCGTGATGATGGCGCCTGCGCCTGCATTTAGCATCGTGATGGCCAGGCTTCCGGCCGGAGTGGGTCCGGGGCGGTCAAAAAGGTGAGTAGCGATACCGGCGTCAGACAGGACCTCGGCGACGGCCGCGGCGAACCGGTCGGAGATGAAGCGCGTATCGTAGCCGACTACCGCCCCGTCGTTCGCCAGCCCGGTGTCGAGCATGTGGGCCGCCAACGCCGCTGCGCATGCGCGCACGTTATCGAAGGTGTAGTCGTCGCCAACCACCGCCCGCCACCCGTCGGTGCCGAATCGGATCGGTGGTCGTACCTCACTGGCTGGCATGGGGCTTTATTCCAATACTAATTGAGCCCGGTTTATTCGGCGCGAATCAGGAATCCTGCCCAAACGCATCCTGCCGCAGGTTGTCGACTACGTCGAGCCGTTCCCATGGCAGATCGAGGTCGGGGCGGCCGAAGTGCCCGTACGCGGCGGTCTGCTTGTATATGGGCCGGCGGAGTTGCAACCTGTTAATGATGGCATCGGGGCGCAGGTCGAAGTGTTTGCTCACCAGTTTCCCGATTTCGGGTTCGGGAAGCTTGCCAGTCCCTTGTGTGTCGACCATTACGGAGACGGGGTTGGCGATGCCGATTGCGTAGGAGACCTGAACTTCGGCGCGGTCGGCAATTCCGGCTGCGACTAAGTTTTTTGCCACGTGGCGGGCGGCGTAAGCGCCAGATCGGTCGACTTTCGTGGGGTCCTTGCCCGAAAATGCGCCGCCGCCATGCCGGGCGCTTCCGCCGTACGTGTCGACGATGATCTTCCGCCCGGTAAGTCCGGAGTCGCCAACCGGACCTCCGATTACGAACCGTCCGGATGGGTTTATGTAGGTGTTCACGTTTTCGTCGAGGAGGTCGTCCGGCACAACTTCCCTGATTACGTGATGCTCAATGTCTGCCGCGATCTGTTCCTGCGTTACGTCGTCGGCGTGCTGTGTGCTGATAACGATGGTGTCGACCCTTATTGGGCGATGATCGTAGTCGTATTCGACGGTCACCTGACTCTTGGAGTCGGGGCGGAGGTAGCTGATCAATCCCTGCCGGCGGCAATCGGTCATTCGCCGGGTGATGCGGTGTGCTAGCGCGATGGGGAGCGGCATGAACTCCGGCGTTTCATTGACCGCATAGCCGATCATCATGCCCTGATCGCCGGCGCCGGTCTGTTGGTCCGCGTCGTCCCTACCGCGAGTTTCCAAAGCCGTACCCACGCCGGCGGCAATGTCGGGCGACTGTTCGTCGAGCGCTACCAGGACGCTGCAGGAGTCGCCGTCGAAACCGTACGCGGGATTGTCGTAGCCGATCCCCCTGATCGTTTCGCGAACGATCTTCGGCACGTCGAGATTTGCCGTCGTGGAGATCTCACCGAATACGAGTACGAGGCCTGTGGTGACAGCGGTCTCACAGGCGACTCTTCCGTTGGGGTCGGCCGCCATCACCGCGTCGAGGACGGCGTCAGAAATCTGGTCGCATATCTTGTCGGGGTGACCCTCAGACACGGACTCGGAGGTGAGAAGGTAGGTGGCTTTCGGGTCACTATTGTTCATCAGGACTTTCCGGTGTTGTTTAGCTGGCGCTGTCACGTAGGGCAGGTTCGGCTCAGGTTCCGAGTTCCCAACTTGACAAGTAACGTTCCTGTTCGTCGGTCAATGTGTCGTAGGTCATTTTCATCGAATCCAGCTTCAGCGATGCGATTTGCTGGTCGATCTCTTTGGGCAGCAGGTGGACGCCCGGCTCGAGCGAGCGGTGGTTATTTACGATGTACTCACCGGCCAGGGCCTGATTGGCGAAGCTCATGTCCATCACGCTCGACGGGTGGCCCTCGGCGGCGGCAAGGTTGATCAACCGTCCTTCTCCCAGCAGGTTGATTTTTCGGCCGTCCTCCAGTGTGTACTCTTCGACGAATTCCCGCGGCTTGCGTTTCGCCTCGGACATCTCCTCAAGCGCCTTGATGTTGATCTCCACGTTGAAGTGCCCGGAATTGGCTACGATCGCCCCGTCTTTCATCATTTTAAAGTGGTGGCGATCTATGGCGCTCATGCCCCCCGTGACGGTTACAAAAATGTCGCCCAATGGCGCGGCCTCGTTCATCGCCATGACTACGTGCCCATCCATCACCGCTTCGAGGGCACGGACCGGGTTCACTTCACACACGACGGTGTGGGCGCCCATTCCTTTTGCGCGGGAAGCGAATCCTCTTCCGCACCAGCCGTAGCCGATGGTTACGATTGTCTTCCCGGTGATCAAGACGTTGGTTGCCCTAATGATGCCGTCGAGAGTGCTTTGGCCGGTACCGTAGCGGTTATCGAACATGTGCTTTGTGTCTGAATCGTTGACAGCCACAATCGGGTATCGCAGCTTGCCCTCGGCAGACATGGCCTTCAGTCGAACCACGCCGGTGGTCGTCTCCTCCATGCCGCCGATCACATTTTCGAGCTCCTCGGGATGACGGGAATGGAGCGCCGCGACTAGGTCAGCGCCGTCGTCGATCGTGATTTGGGGGCCGGACTTAACGGCTGCCTCGATGTGCCGGTGGTAGGTGTCACCGTCCTCACCTTTGATGGCGAAGACAGGGATACCCGACGCTACTAGGTAGGCGGCGATGTCGTCCTGCGTCGAGAGCGGGTTCGACGCGCACAGGACCACCTCTGCGCCGCCGGCCTGCAGCGCCTCGGCGAGGTTGGCTGTTTCTGAGGTGATGTGCAGGCAGCCGGCCATTTTGACACCCTGCAAGGTTTTTTCTTGCGCGAATCGCTCACGGATGGACCGTAAGACCGGCATTTCGCGCGCGGCCCATTCGGCCCTTAGGGCGCCCTGAGGCGCCAGTGTGGGGTCCTTGATGTCGTATTCCAATATTCAGTCTCCGTCGATCAAAATCTGTCAGGTACGCGGGAAGGCGCCGTGCTGAAAGGGCAGGCCCGCTTCGGCCTTCAGTTGGTATTGGCCCTTAGCGGCAGGCCGCTTCCTCCGTTTTGAGATTCAAATCTGGTCAGGTCGATGAATTCGTCGAACCTCTTTCTTATGTCGTCCGCCGACAGGGACGCCAGCCTTTCCAGGCCAAACGCTTCTACAGTAAATGATGCCATCACCGAGCCGACGATTGCGGCACGACGAATGGTGGCCGGGGTGGTGTCGGCTGAAGCGGAGATGTACCCGATGAACCCTCCCGCGAACGAGTCGCCGGCGCCGGTCGGGTCGATAACTTCAGCGACCGGTAACGCCGGAGCGGCGAATGTGGAGTCCCGCTGAAACAGGGCGAAACCGTATTCACCGCGCTTGACGACGAGGGATTCCAAACCGTGTTCGAGTAGTTTCTCTGCGGCTCGGGGCAGGTGCGGATCACCGGTGAATTGCCTGGCTTCCGCTTCATTTATTAGCAGGGCGTCGGTCCTTGGAAGGAGGCTGGCCAGTTCCGGCCGTGCGATGTCGATCCATAGGTTCATGGTGTCACAGGCCACCATGCGAGGTTTTGCGGCCATGGCATCCAAAACGTCATGCTGAAGCGCCGGATTGATGTTGGCGAGGAACAGGTGCGGCGACAGCGCCTGATCTTCG
>JAKZUY010000008.1:0-2640 GCA_047516345.1 Dehalococcoidia bacterium
GTGTCGCCGGGGGGTCAATTCCGGATGTCGCTTGACAAGCCGGCGATTCGGTGGGGGGACTGTTGCGCCGGCCGGGGGCGGACGGCGCGTCTGCCACGGCGGCACCTGTTGACCACGCTTCCCGCACCGGCTGGGGGCGGACGGTGCGTCCGCCACGGCGCGCCGGCGACGACCTGGGCGAGCGGCCGAGGGTCCTCGGCGAGGCTGGGGGTGGCCGGCGCGTGTGCCACGGTGATTCGGGTCCGCGGCTCGGACGGATGCGGGGGGACGCGACCCTCGCCGCCTACCTCGCCGAACTCCACGAACCACGCGGCGCACGGCCCATCTGCGCTCGTGAACGACAGCGGTTCGAGGAGCTCGTCGACGGGGGAGAAGTCCGGCGGAAGGGGAGAGGTGGTGAACGGACTGACGACGGGAGGCTTACTAAAAAGGGATATCGTCATCCTCCGCCTCTGTCTCTTTAACTTTGTAGGAGAGGCTACCAAATTCGTCAATCAATTCATCCAAGCTACCGTGCCTCCCTTTGTAGTATTTGGAGATATATTCGACTGCTTTCTGCATTGCCTGCAAGCGATTCAGAGTATCCTGATGGGTTCCGTTACTCGCGCTTTCTTGGTTATGCAATGCGATGTAATGGCTAAGCAAATCTCGGACCGCGGCTGGCGTGGGGCCGGAACGCATCGACGCAGTTCTACTTAGCTGAAGAATCTCTTCCAACAACTCTCTGTCTTTTCGAACTGGCTCCTCCGACTCACCCACGTCCGAGAGGATCCGATTGGTCTTCTCTTCAAGGTCCGGCCACCACTTTTCGAACACGGCATCAAGTGTCTTCGGCGGCAATTTACTGTCGCTGCTTCCGCCGTTAATAACACCGAGCAGTCGCTGTATATCGCCCCTCAAACACTGCTGTTTGGAACTGCTTTAGCGGACCTGCAAGATCGGTGTTGGTGATTCCGAACAAGACTGGACACACATGAGATTTTTCCAAGCTCTTTGATAGAGCACCCGCTTCAAAAAGAAGCCAATCACTATGGATGTTGTCCCGTGTGACGCAAAGGATACCTATGTGTGAGTCCTCGAGTTCTTTCGCAATATCGGTCGACCAACGTGCTCCTTTATCTATGTCCGACGGAGTGAAGTATGGTCTAACGTGTTGGAGAACGTTAGGGAGCCAGTCTCGAAGAACTTCACCAAGTTTCTGGCTGTGCTGCCCCGACCAGCTAATAAATACCTTCATATCTGCGCTCTTCTTGAGAAGTGACTCTACTCGCGACTGTCACGGGCCGTCGTGTCCAGGAAGACCAGCGCGTCTCGCCGCGCCCGAAGGCGGCGCGGCAATGCCAAGTGGGCGTGGTTCCTCGTTGGGGTTCGTGCACCTCCCAGTGCGCCGTTCGTTTTCGGTTGCCGCCGCGGCGGCAGGGTCGCACGACCCTCCAGGTGCCGTCCGGCGATCGATACTCGCGGCGGCCATCCTTGTTGTCGTCCTGGTGATATGGGGGGATCACGCGCGGCTGGGTCTCGGGCGGGGTCTCCGCGACCGGGGTGGACGCGGCTGCCGTCCGACGCGAGGAAGAGCGCCGAGCCGGGGGCTTCGCCCGGCGGGGCGGAGGTCCCGAGGATCTTGGTCGGCGTCGTTCAACGCCTTGAGCTCCGCCTGCAGGCGCTCGATCAGATGCCCTGCGGGCCTGGGAGGTGTCGGCCGCGTTGGCGCTACGCGAAGGGGACCGCGGTTCCAGGCTGCCGACGACCACGACGTCGTCGACGAACAGCAGTGGTGCGTCGACCAAGCGGCCGGAGTCCCAGCCCGGCGACCTGCCGCCGATGCACCGGCGAGCTCGACGACGTGGCCGGGGCGCGAGCTGGTCCGGCTCGACGAGATGGTCAACGGCGTGGACGTGCGAGTCACCACGGGCGACGACGACGGTCCCATGAACGGCATTATGGGCGCTCACGGCTGCGGCGCCAAGGTCGCCGACGTGGTCGTCCTCGATCGGGCGTCGGCCGCGACGACCTGCGCGGGGCCGCCGCGCCGCCGGAATCGTCAGGCAGCTACCGCGCGTCCGGGGGCGGACTCCAGGGCTTGCCCCGCGGGGGCGACGAGCAGCGTTCACTTCCTCGACGAGCTCGGCTCCCGCGGGGAGGCACACCGCCGTGGGTCTGATAAGCGGTATTCCGTCAACTTCTAGGACGCGTGTGATGAGGACCCCCGTCGCCGTCGGACGGGTCGGCGACGTGAGAGCCAGCGGCGGGGCGCTCACCGCGGTCCCGGCGCAGGCCCCATTGAAGAGCAGCCACGCGGTGACGGCGTCCATACGGACCGCGCTTGAGGGCGACTCCGGGCGGAACCCCGACGCCGACGACGGCGTTCCCGGGAGTTCCAGTGGCGGTGGCGACGAGCTACTGTTCCATTCGCTCTACCGGAAGCACCCAGTTGGCGGACTATTGGTCTGGGCGACCAAAGCAAGCACACCGCATCGGGGTGATGGTTCAATCGCTCCTGGAATCGTGAAGCTACTCCTCGACGGCCAGCAGCGAATGACAGCGCTGTACGGCGTGGCACGTGGCCGGCCACCGAAGTTCTTTGACGGTGACCCACGGAGAATCACGGGGCTTCGGTTTCATCTGGAGGAAGAGACATTC
>JAKZUY010000009.1:0-7637 GCA_047516345.1 Dehalococcoidia bacterium
TCGTCGACGTTCTCAAGAGCGTGGTCTACCACGGATTCAAGAAGGTGATTGTGGTCAACGGCCACGGCTCCAACGTGCCGCCGCTGGACCTCGCAACGCGACGCGTAATCCTCGAAACCGACGCGATCGTGTCGCTCACAAGCTGGTGGTCGCTCGTCTCGACGGACCCCGACTTCAACGCCAAATGGCGGGAGTCGGAATTTCCCGGCGGCTGCGCGCACGCCTGTGAGGTCGAAACATCACTTGCGCTGGGCATCGACGAGTCGATGGTGAGAAAGGACATCGTGGAAAGCCACAGGACATGGACCACGGCGCAGGAATCGAAGTTCGAGTCGGTGGACCTGTTCGGCTTCGGGCCTGTCGCAGTAACGAACTGGACCAGCACCTACACGGAAACAGGGGTGTGCGGGTCCGCCGGGCTGGCGACCGTCGAGAAGGGGAAGTTACTGTTCGAGGAGGCGGTGACGAGGCTGGCCGAGTGGGGCGACGAGTTCCACGCCCGCCAATACCCCGCCCGCAAGGACCATCACGGAAGACCGCCTACTACGGAAGTGCCGGGGTAGGGTGGGTGCACGGGGGAAGCGCGGCGTGGGGTTAGGACCCAAACAAGTCACCAAAAACTTGTTAGGTACGGATTCGCAAGACGCGGCGCAGCGGTGTCTGAAACGCGCAGAGCGCAGGCCGTAGCCTGCTCCAAGATTCTATGATCCCAAAGTGGGAGCAATGTATGGGCACTAAGACTGTCAGCGATGCTCGTTATGGGCTTGGGTTTGGTGTTTCGAATTCGCGGATACGGTCCACGATTGTGCTCAACCACCCCGTCAGTGCAGCCAGCTTGGGTTCGTCCCAACTCCGGTCGGTTCGACACACAAGATTGTTGACCTTGCCCACGGGCGCAAACAGTTGAGTATTCAGCGCATCGGTCCTTAGTGATTCCACCGCATCCTGTGGGACGTTTGACTTCCTGAGCCCCGAGTCGAAGTCAGTGTAAATATTCTGGTTATACGTGGATGGCGGGTAGCCGTAGCACATCGGGACCATAGCCCCGCCGGATATCGCGTTGAGTGAGAACCCTTTGAGGCCCCAATTGATTTTCATTCCGTCCTGCTTGCCAAGTGCCAGCACTCTTTCGTAGACAGTTCTTCCGTTTTCGTTAAGAGACTCAAGAAACTCAAGTTCGTTGGTTCGGCTCTGGCGCCTCTTGAACTCCGAAGACGCCTCTCTGTCATCCGGCAGTATCTGGGCCGACTCATCGGCGGTCCGCGGTGTTACATCCCGGCCTCGCATCACCCGCAAGAGGACCTCGACTTGCTCGGGTTCCAATTCGAAGAATTCACGAGATGGATTTATCCGATTTGGCCCGAATGCTGTGTGTAGCGCTCGCTCTATCTCAGCAGCTTCCCTGTCCTCGATTTCTCGGGCGATGACGCAGTCAAAGGGAAGCGGCACACCTGTCGTGTACAGGTCGGCCATCCTACGTCGTACGTCCGGCCTATCGGTCATACCGATTTTCACGATTCCCGGCATCGCCGGATTGGTTAATACGTAGACTATGTTGGGCATGAGGGTGGTCCCGCCGGCTAGAGGCCCGGTTCCGGACCATCTCGACAAATCTTGACATCATGTAAGTTGAAATAGCACAATCGTACTACCACCCCAGCGATAGCATCGCTGGGCCGACGCCCCCCACGCGGGGGCGTCTCTTTTTTGTGCCAGGTGGCTTCATTGTGGCGCCCCAGCCCGTGCCGGTAACCCCGGCAGGCCGTAGTTCGCGCTGGCGACGCCATAGTCCGGCTACGGTCGCAACTGCCTGAGGACGTAGTGGACCTGCTCCAATCCTCAGCCCGGGAACTCTACAACGGCCAGAACGAAGTCGTCCGGCTTGTTCAGGGGCGCGAGTATTTCGTTCTCGTTGACCGTGGCTGTAGATGACGCGCCCTGAAATCGCCCCATAACCTCGATGAACCACAGCTGCTGACCGCCGTGACATACGGAGTCCGCGTCGGCCATCGTGCAGCGTACCGTCATGTCGGCGATTTCCGCACGCCTAATCCTCGTACGTTTCGCCCAGCCGTACCAACCCTGCTGCCGGCCTACGTTTGACCCGACGTACGCTGCTCTTCGAATAGGAATCCCTTGATTACTTCGCTGTACCGCTGATACAGGAATCCGACAGTCAGCATGATGACGCCGAGGCTGAGGAATGCGGCGACTCTGTATCCCTGTTCGAGGGCCAGTGAGTCGAACAGGAAGAGCTTGACTATGGGAACCGCCAGCAGTCCCAGGCCGGCCATTCGGACCATCCGCCATCTGCCGACGATACCGATCGCAAGGCAAACGCTGGCGTAGATTGCCCAGGTGAGGCTCAGGGCGAGACTCTTGACGTAGTACGCCGTGCTTCCGGTAACGCCGACGATCCCGCTATCCACTACCGCGATGCACTCGAAGCTGAGTACCCACAGGGTCAGGAAGTTGGCGCCTATCAAGAGGCCGGGCACGAGGGCGCTCTTTTCGAGAGACATGACACTCCGCCGCTCCCTGGCAACAAGCAGGGCGGCCAGATAGAGGGCCGCGATTCCGGAGGCGAAGGCCATCATCCGGTAGTTGAGTATGAGGCGGAACTCCTCGAGGTCGATCTGAGTATGGAAGACGAGCAGTCGCACCGCCACACCAACGAACAGTCCTGTCCCGAACAGCCTCAGTTCGTACAGACCCAGACGGAAGGAGAGCCATATAAGGACGAGCGCCTCAACGGCCCACGCAACGGCTATCCAGACGCCGTCAACCTGGACAAACACGGCTAGGGTGAAGAACAGATTTCCAGCGGTCAGGAAGATCGGGAACAGCGCCGACTCGCTCTCCATAAGTAGCGCCCTGTTCCGCCAGAGCAGGTAGGCCGTCAGGAAGGTAGCGCCCACGCCGAGCGCGTAGGAGAGAAGGTACGTGTTATAGAAGGGCGTCAGTCCGGCCTTAAGCGCCCCGGGAGTATCGAAGGCCAGCAGCTGGATGGCGAATACGGCGAATACGACCGTGCCAAACGCTCTCAACTGCCACATTTTCAGCGTGAATGAGAGCCAGACCAGCGCCGCTCCTTCGACGGCCCACGCCACACTGACCCACGGCCCTTCGAGCTGCACCGGAACAGCTATAGTCAAGAGCACCGCGGCGATGCCCAGCGCCATGATGCTGAGGTTTGCCTGTTCCCTGCCCCTCCAAATGACGGCGTAGGCAAGCGCTCCATAGAAGAACGCCATCAGTAGAGTGAAAACGCCCATCCACGGCCTGAATTCGTCCCACAGGACTCCGTAGCTGATGCCCAGATAGGCTGCGACGTTGATAACCATCAGGGCATGGTCATACTCCTGGGCCGCACGCCTCCAGATCACATGGAACAGTGTCGTAACACCGATGAAGATGAGGAATATGGCTGTCAGGCTGCCCTGGACGATCGTCACAGCGGTCTCCTCACCGTATTCTCCGTACCAGATGCCAAAGGACGCCAGCGACCCGAGAAGCGCCAGGAGGGAGAACCATCGCCAGTTGCGGACGGTAGAGAGGGCCAGCACGCCGAGATCGACTATTACGACGTAGACCATGATCTGGGCGCTGGCATCGCTGGCGAATGTCTGCAGCACCGTCGGCTTTGGAGGGTAGGCGCCGAGGATGAACGGCCCTGCGAAAGCGCCCAGTATGCCGATGACGGCGAGGGCGGTTGAGTCGTGTCTGAGGGCGAGTGCCGCTGCTGTCACGCTAAAGAGGAACAGCAGCCCCGCGGCCGGGTATATGTCGAGCAGACCGTAGAAAGAGAAGGCTGCGAATATGGAGACATACAGAACGGCGATACCACCGCCCAAGAGGGCCTGTGCGTATATTGGGTAGCGCCTGTGCAGCAACTCGCCGGCAATGAGCAATCCGATCCCCCCGGTGACGCCCAGCGCCACTCGGCCCGCCTCGCCGATCCACTGGTTATCGAAGGCGAGTTTGAGGAAGAAGGCGACACCGATGACTACGGCCAGTACGCCGATACGGGCCAGCCAGTTGCCGCCAAGGATCAGCTCCCAGTCGACCTTGATGCGCTCCCGGGGCACATCGCTCGGCACCGGACGCGAAGGGGTAGGCGCCGGACGCGATGGGGTAGCCTGCGGACGCGATGGGCTAGACGGTGGGGGTGAAGGGGTTGGCGCCGGGCTGGCCATGTCGGGAACCGGCGTACGTTCGACCGGTGGAGGCTGCCTCTCCACCGGGTCTTTGAGGGGTCTCTCTATGGATGGACGGATTCCATAGTCAGATAGGGTCCGGTAGACCTCCCTGATCTCCTCATTAAGCCGGCCCACCTCTTTCTGAAGCTCGGCCAGGGAGAGTTCCACAGCGGGAGCTTCTGCGGCCACCTCTTCGGTGTCACGCTCCTTCGGTCCAGTCGCCGCCGCGAGGGGGACGCCGCAGTAGATGCAGAAGAGGTTGGATTCGATGTTGTCCTGGTTACAGCTAGAGCAGCGCATGGCTCACGACTCTAACCTGAAGCGGAGGCGCCGTTCGGTCCACCTATTGATTTCGGATCTTTATCACTCGCGTCCCGGCTATCTTGTCATGCCAGCCCTGCTTCTCCTTGTCACAACCTATCCACAAGAATCCCAGGAACAGTGCTATGGCCGAGATGAATTTGCCCACGACCTCCCGCAGAACGGCGTATCCGAGCCCCGGCGCCTCGCCGTCTCTGCCGACTACCCTTATCCCGAGGGCCATCTTCCCCACCGTCTGCCCCCTGACTGCGGTCAGGATCACATAGTAGAGCGCCAGAAGTATGAAGCTCGTGGTTGCGCCGGACACCTGCTGGTAGAGAGTCTCGGGGTACAGCAGACGTAAAAGAGAAAAGATGCCCCATAAGCCCAGTGCAACGCATATTTGGTCTATGATCCATGCCACGAAGCGCATCCAGAATCCGGCGTACTCGTCTCCGGCGGCGTCTGTCGCGAATGGTGAGGTTTGGGAAGGCGCCACGGGCGCCGTCGACTGCAGCCGCGCGCCGCATGCGGCGCAGAAGCGAGCGTTTTGCAGGTCTTCATGTCCGCATCCGGGACAGAACCTAGCGCTCCGCAGTGCAGGGGCGCCTGCTTGACCTGGTGGCTGACCTCGGTCACGCGGGGCGACGCGAGCAAACGGCAAATCCGGTCGAATATCCCGGTTATGCCAGGTGCCTGTCTGATACGCCCCCTCGCCGCGTCTTATTCCGTGATGGACAGACACCTGTGAACCGTCGCCTTCGTGCCGTGCGACCCGAAAACCGCGAGCGGGGGAGAGCCTGCGTCTGACGTGGATTTCCGGAGCTCTTTCAGCCAGCGTGTGAGACCTCCGCAACCGGGGCTGGGTTAGTTAGGGGCATCGGACTGAGTAAATGTGCTGTCCTACTTTATGATTCGACCACAGTGCATATCGACAAGACCCAAGTCAAGGGGTTGCCTATGTCACTGATCTTACCGTTATCCAAATGCCAAGTCGCTCAGTGGGGGTCTACCCGGTATCGGGGGCGCCCCTGCTCAGCGGTTCCCAGGCGATCCACTTCAGCGAGCCGGAGGGTGGGTGGGACATACGCTTAGTCGTTCAAGTCCCTCGTGAAGGAAATCTCCGTCGCCCCCGGCGCGGCCGTCATTAACTACTCGGTCCCCATGTCAGGCGATGGCCGGATTCCTTTTTCTCGTCAGATGGGCGACCTCGGCGCTACTGACGACAGGGCGGATACCGACTACTACGAATTCGTGGAAGATGCGATGCGACGCGCAAGGGAAGGGCGCTGAAGGGGTCTTAGTCCCATACCGGAATCCGCACGAGCGACCTAGCATGACGGATCAGGACCTGCCCTTTATCAACGATCCACCAACTCTATGCGGTCTCCGTAACGTCGAAAGTCTGCCGTGTTGAACGTCAGCAGCCTGCGTTCTCCATGGGCCAGCATGGTCGCCACAATGTTGGCGTCGTGAATTTGCCGTCCTCCTACCACAACTTCACTGCACAGGGCGATCAACGACTCGGTGACCACGGGGCCATCCTCCAATATCTCGAAGCTGCTGATCAATCTCTTCGCGTCGTCGAGCGCGTATTCGCGCGAGATGGTGATTGGCCAAACCTGTGGCCTAGTGATTACGGCCAGGTACTCACGCACTACCTGGCGGCTGATCCTCAGCGGTTCAGGCTCCCGGGAAGCGCGTTCAAGTCTCTCCCGAGCGATGTCGTGGTCCGGGGCTTCGAGGATGCGGGACATTACGAGGACGTTTGTGTCAATGAACATGGGCGGGCTAGACCCTGTCCTCGTACATGTCCTCTCGCCTGAGACTCAGGCCCTCTGGCCATCCCCCCGCACTGTGGACGGGCCATACCTCATCAAGACTGAGAGTACGAACAGCCTGCGGACGTTTTCGCGGCCTGAGCAACAGCGTCTCGGCATCCATATCGACCTCGGCTGTCTCCCATCCGGCGAAACTCCAGGCCAGCGCCTGACTGTGGCCGTTGCCTCCGTTCTGATTTGCCCACCATGGCCGATGAAGACGCGCAGAGGCAGGCAACTCGAACCCCAGGATCGACTCGATCTCCCTGAAGGTGGTCCTCCATCCCTGGGTTGGGCGACTACGCAAGTGCGTGTACAGCCTGCTGTACTTACTTCGAATGGCCATCTCCCGGTACTTCTGGTCTCGATCTATCGCCATGCCGGTTAGCCTCCAGAGCTAGAGGATTGGTAAAGTGACTGCTCCACGTATGGTAGTTAGTTAGTAACCCTTTCGCAAGCCCTCAAACAGCTCCACGTTGACGCGTGTGTCTACGCCTATGAGGCGCAACGATTGCGTAACCCATCGAGATGCACCACCCGCGTACAAAAGTACGCTTGGGTCGGCGGGTCGCATCGGAGCGAGAAATCCGATTTCGTAGTACCGTCCACTCCTTCAGAATTGTTGTCGGCACGAGAGCAGGCGGTGTCAGCAACCAAAGTGTACGAAAAGAGTATTTCGTTTTTGGGCGCACAATCAAATAAGGGCCACTTGACCGCGGGTACGCGCGCATGTGCCGACCTAGAGCAACGGTCAAGGCCGAGTTGGGAATGTCGTGGAACTGTACGTAATTTACGGTCTCCCGGGCGTCGGAAAACTGGCGGTTGCCAGGGAGTTGGCGCGCCTTAGACCCGGCTACAAGCTGTTTCACATTCACCTGCTCGCGGACATGCTGGAACCGGTCTTTGGCTTCGATGGCCAGGGCTTTATTCGGCTGCGCGATCGGATTTGGCCCTTGGTGGTCGAGCAGGCCGTCGCTGACGGACTCAAGGGACTCATCACCACCTTCGTCTTTGAGAGGTCCTTGCCCGAAGACATGGTCCCAAACGTCCGAGACCACGTAGTTGAGAAGGGCGGCGCCGTCCGTTTCGTTCGCCTTGTGTGCGAAAAAACTGAAAACGAACGGCGCCTGCAAACCGCCGAGCGGACTCGCTTCCGAAAGATCACTTCGGTTGATGTGTTCAATCGAATCCTTGATTCAGGTCACTTCACGACCCCGGAAGGCTTGGGGGATACGTTGACGCTTGATACGACGCATCTGAGCCCAGCGCAGGCGGCCGACAGAATATTGCAACACTGGAAGTAAAGCCTGCTGCCGAG
>JAKZUY010000010.1:0-5171 GCA_047516345.1 Dehalococcoidia bacterium
CACGAACAGGCCGTCGAGGTCCAGGACGTCGGTCCCATCGTGTGGTTTGCTGATACGAATACCCTGCAGACCGGCGAGGTCGGTGCCGAGTAACTCGACCACCTCAGTCGACATCAATTGGGAGATGTTTTCTGTCTGCGCCAGGATGCGCAGCAACACCGGCTCGGGCCGGGTAAACCGTTCCCGTCGATAGATCAGGTACACCTGGGAGGCGTACCGGGCAATCAGCGCCGCGCCCTCGACCGCCGCGCTGCCGCCACCAACTACTGCGACGACTTTGTTCCTATAGAGCGGGGCGTCGCACGTTGAGCAGTAGGAAATCCCCCTGCCCAGCCAGTCCTCCTCGTGGTCGAGGTAAAGCTTGCGGCGTTCTCTGCCGACCGCAAGTATCACCGACAGCGCCCTGATCGTTGACCCGTCGTCCATCTCGCACGTGAAGTGACCGTTCTCCGGCGTTACGTGCAAGAGATTGGATATCACGAGCGGAACGCCCAGCCCGTCCGTCTGCTCCTTGAACTTGAGCATCAGGTCATAGCCGTCGATGTCGGGAACACCCGGGTAGTTCTCTATCTGGCCGCCTGTCGCCGTTTCTCCTCCGAACTGTTCCGCCACCATCAGCGTGTCCTGTTGATAACGGGCGGAGTACAAGGCGGCGGCGTACGCTGCTGCGCCCTGACCTGCGATCAGTACGTCGGCCGTTCGTGCTTCGTTCAACAGTCAGCCTTTCAAGTTGGCCCGCGAGGATTAGTCGATTTCAGTTGGATTGCCCTGCGGCCCCAACACAATTTTACAAGGCCAAGCGTGTCGGTACCGCCCGATTCGTGGATAACCGTTCAGACACCGCGAGAGGTAATGCTGGAGCGAAACGTAAACACCTGTCAATCTGAGCGCCCCTCATGTCACCCTGAGCGAAGTCGAAGGGCCTGGGGTAAGAGGGGCTGGGCCTGCTGGCTGGCTTCTTTAGATTCTTCGGCTGCGCTCAGAATGACATGTGGTTACGCTCATGACAGACGATTACCCTCGCTCAATCGGTACCTTTTTAGACATCCTCTAACGTCGGCAACCTGATCGACGAGGAAGGGACTACGGGTCCGGTGATATACTGCCGGACTGCCGACGGGCAGGTTTTTGCCCTTCGTCCGGGGTTGTGAAACAGCCTTTTTTGCCCCACCCAGGCGCTAGTTCGAGTAGTCAGTTGGCCAACATGTTGACACCCATTGCCGACGGAACAGTAACCTCCCCGTCCGGATTCTCAGCCGGCGGCATATATGCCGGTATCAAGACGCCCGGCGAGGACAAACTGGACATCGGCCTCCTCTTTTCGGAGCGGCCATGCGCCGCCGCCGGCACGTTCAGCCAGAACAGCGTCTTGTCCCCGTCCGTCACCCTCACCCGCCAACTGGTCAACGCTGGGCGAATGATCCACGGCGTAGTCGCGAACAGCGGGTGCGCCAACTGCGCGGTTGGGGAACAGGGCCTGATCGACGCACGTGAAACCGTGGAGGTGGCGGCCGAAAAACTCGGCGTCGAATCCGGCCAGATCCTCATTGCGTCGACGGGTGTTATCGGGGTCGAATTACCGATGGCGTTGATCCGGGAACACCTGCCGCGCATCCAGTTGGCAGATGACGCCGGAGACGAGTTCGCTCGCGCCATCATGACGACCGATACTCACGCAAAGCAGATCGCCGTGCAGACCGAATTAAACGGCAAGACGGTGACCGTTGGCGGATGCGCAAAAGGCGCAGGGATGGTCCACCCGAACATGGCCACCATGCTTGCGTTTATCGCCACCGACGCCGCAGTAGAAGGGTCGTTCCTGCAAGACACGCTGTCAAACGCGGTCACGCTCACGTTCAATCAGATCGACATCGACGGGGATCAAAGCACCAATGACACGGTTGCGATCCTGGCGAACGGCGCAGCCGGCAACGCCGCGCTTGAGGGTGGCGATCAGGGATCGGAGAACTTCGCCGAGGCGGTAGCGCACGTCGCAAAGTACCTCGCGAGGGAGCTCGCCAGAGACGGCGAAGGCGCAAGGCGGCTGATCGAAGTTACCGTCGAGGGCGCACATTCGGACGTGGACGCCCGCAAGGCTGCCCGCTCGGTCGCTTCGTCCCTGCTCGTACGCACCGCTGTATACGGTCAGGACCCGAACTGGGGGCGCATCCTCATGGCGGTCGGCAAGACGCAGATCCCGCTCGACGAGTCCCGCATCCGGGTATTTGTGAACGACATCCAGATAGTCGATGGCGGCAAAGCGATCCCGTTCAACATCCATTCGGTGGTGGCGAGCCTCGGCGCGCCCGAGGTGCGCCTTCGAGTGGGCCTCGACGTCGGCAACGGTACCGGCGAGGCGTGGGGCTGCGATCTTACCGAAGAGTACGTGGTCTTCAACTCCGCATACACCACCTGAGCCCGCTCCGTTGCGTCACGAGTGGCCCCGACTACAGGGCCGCGGCGCGCCAAGACACTGGACGAATCGATCATGAGCGCCGGGTCATCAGTTGCGCCGGCAAGGCGCGGGGCCAATCGGGGAGTGATCGTCGTCAAGGTTGGCGGTTCCACGCTTGGCGAGGGCGACAGCACCACGCCGGACCTCGTAGATCTTTGGCGCTCAGGACTTCACCCCGTGGTGGTGCACGGCGGCGGCAAGGTAATCTCCGACTGGGTACGCAAACAGGGCATCCAGCCGGTGTTCATCCGCGGCCTGCGCAAGACCGACCGGGCGACGCTTGAAGTGGCTGTCGCCGTTCTGTGCGGCCTGGTCAACACCGAGATCGTCGCCGAGATCGCGGCTTGCGGAGGAACGGCGGTAGGCATCTCCGGTGTCTCCGGCGGACTGTTTCAGGCAGACCTGCTCAATCCCGAACTTGGCCTCGTCGGCAGCATCAAGGCGGTGAACACGTCGTTCGTTCAGCAGGCAGTCGACGCCGGTGCAATTCCGGTGATAGCGCCGTGCGCCCTTAATCTCGATCCCCATAGCCCCGAGGGCCCGGTACTGAACATAAACGCCGACACTGCGGCAGGACATCTTGCGCGCTCGCTTGAATGTGAACGGCTCGTGTTCCAGACCGACGTTCAGGGCGTGCTCGACGCAACTCGCAGGCTCATCCCCCGCATGACCCGCCGGCAGGCGCGCGATCTGATCGACAGCGGTGTCGCATCAGGCGGCATGATCCCCAAAATAGAGGCCTGCGCCGACGCCCTGGAGACGGTCGGTTCCGGCCACATCATCGACGGACGGACGGGCGGCGCGCTTCTCCGTTGCATCCGCGGCGAAGACGTCGGAACAAGAATCATCTGACGGCAAGGGGTGTTCCCTCTATTCCCCAACCTACGAACAAGACGTAGGTTCAAACCCTAGTGATTACTTTGGAGAACGGTGCTCGCCGCGAAACGCTTAAAACTCAGTACCCCCGGTCGTACCCGACACCCACTCCCGTCATCCCCGACCCCGATCGGGGATCTCAGGGGGGTTTAGGTCCCCAACTTCATCGTAAAAACCCCGCCGGGAACTACGGAATCCCGGCGAACGGATGCGCTGACAGGACTTTCCGCCCAGGGCAGATTATCGTTTCCTGAATTCATCCCAGTCTATTCCCAAGTTACGAACCACCGCCCTAATTGTCCCGGATTTTAGGTCTCGTCGTCCTCAGTCCGGTATAGTCGTGAAACCATTCGTGGCTTTATTCACCCACTTTCTATGTGACCCTCTGCCTCTTTACCTGGCCTGGGACTTTCGCTGCATCCGAATGATTCCAATTTATTAGCTAATTCTCTGTATTTCACACTGGAATCAAAGCTGTGGCTTTCACAGTTACAGGCCCGCTGGAAACATCCACAAATATCTCAGGAGGAGGGGTAAGATTCTGTTCTGCGTATAGTTCTAATGTGGCTTTCACGGCGTCAGGAACGTTGGATAAAATGTCGTCAATAGTTTCGCCTTCGGTTACCAAACCGGGCAAAGATGGGCATATAACAGTGAAACCGCCTTCTGGTTGAGGCTCAATTGTTAGCTCTAGTTGTATGAGTTTCACCGCGGTCATCACGACCTCCCTTAGTTATGCCGAATCCGCAAGGGACGGAAGTGCTACAAATGGGCCGACTACTTAAGGCTTGTCAGCCGAGGAAGGTTAGTCTGCCAGTTTTGTTTCCAACTCGCGCTCGGCATCTCTGAAGATAGCCCGCGCCAAGCCCCTGGACGACCTGGGTGCCTTCCTCGGCGGTCTCGTGTCACCGCTTCAGCGGGTCATGCCCGTTCCTCAAGCTGAGAAAGCTTGACATCCTTCTCGCGTTCGATGCTGCGCGATGACCTACAGTCTTTCAAGCGAAATCAGGTGCACCCGTAACTCGGGTGAGTGATACTTGCCAAGGGAAGTGCCAACCCTTACCTAACCGGCCGGAACCTTTGCGAAGGCCGCGTTCAGAATGGACACAGCCTCGTCGATCTCTTCTCTGGACACGTTCAACGGCGGCATGAAACGCAGCGTGTTCGGGCGTACAGCGTTCATCAGAAGCCCATTGTCGAGGCACTCCGCCACCACCGCGCCGGCGCGGTCGTCCGACATCTGCAGGCCGACCAACAGGCCCATGCCGCGTACCTCTGCGATGAACGGGTGCTGCTCCTTCAACGCGTTCAGCTTGCCCCTCAGGTACTCCCCGCCGGACTCGGCCATCGATGGAACGTCTTCTTCCACCATCACCCGCGCCGCTGCTGCCCCGGCCGCAGTGGTTAGCGCATTGCCGCCAAACGTAGAGCCGTGGTCACCGGGCTCGAGTACCGAGCAGGAATCCTTGCATACGAACGCGCCAAGCGGTGCGCCGGATCCGACCGCCTTGCCAAGCGTCATCACGTCCGGATCGACGCCCTCGAAGCGCTGATAGCCGAACATCGTGCCTAGCCTGCCCATCCCGGTCTGAACCTCGTCGACCATAAAGAGAATGCCCTTTTCGCGGCACCAGTCCTGTACGGACTTCAGGTACCCGTCATCGGGGACGTTCACACCGCCTTCGCCCTGGACCGGTTCGAGTAGCACGGCGCAGGTGTTGTCGTTCGTCGCGTTCTTTATTGCGTCCACGTCGTTGTAGTCGACGTTCACGAACCCGGGCATCAGGGGCTTCCACGCCTCCTGATAGTGGGCCTGCCCCGTCGCCGCCATCATCGCCAT
>JAKZUY010000011.1:0-2521 GCA_047516345.1 Dehalococcoidia bacterium
AACGAATTCATGGGAAACCAGGCCAGTGACGGCGCCTACTTCACCAGGCCGGTAGCCGCGTCCATCGCCGCCCGCCTGACCCTAGACACCTGCGGGGACCAGGACTGGACCGACCCGCAGGTATGGCGGCAACACAAGACCGTGGACTTGGCCTGCGGCAGCGGAACCCTGTTAGCCGCCATGCTGACCAATATGAAACGCCGGGCCCGGGAGCAGGGCGCCGAAGACTCGGAAATCTCCCAACTGCAAAAGCTGGCGGTCGAAGAAACCATCAAAGGGCTCGACATCAACCCAATGTCGCTGCAACTGGCAGCGTCACAACTGACGGCGGGGAACAGGGACATTCAGTACCGGAAGATGGGCCTGCACCTGATGCCCTACGGCCCCACGCCAGATGACCTCACCAAGGTATCGGCCGGCACACTTGAGTTGCTGGGCCAGAAGGCAATTGTCCCCAGGGACGGCGAGTTGGAGTTGGAGGACGAGAATATTAGTTCTCAGATCGTCTGGAGCCAGGACGACGACGCCGAGCTGGAAGACGCGGTGGAGGCGGTCAAGGACGCCGGCATCGTCATCATGAATCCGCCCTTCTCCAACCGATCCAAGATGGGTGAAAAGTTCCCCGCAACAATCCAACAGGCACTGCGGTCCCGTGTAGATGACATGGAGCGGACTCTGGTGGCATCCGACCCTGGTCTGATGGGATTCTCGGACAAAAATTCCATCAGGCCGCTTTTCGTGGCTCTTGCGGACCACGTGCAAAAGCGGCCCGATGGGGTAATCACGATGATCAATCCGACCATAGCACTGTCGGCACCGTCAGGGCTGAACGAACGGCGCATCCTCGCCCAGCGCTACCACATCCACACTGTGCTCACCTGCCACCAGCCAAGGCAGACTAATATGAGCCAGAACACAAGCATTAACGAGAGCATCATCGTAGCCAAACGGCACGACGGACCCAAACCACCCACCCGGTTTATCAACCTTGACAGGTTGCCGGTCGACGACATCCAAGTCTCAGACCTGCACGAATGCCTCACGCGCAGCGCCGAAGGATCAATCACTGACGGATGGGGCGTAGTTTACCAGTGGCCTGCAGAGCGCATAGAGGCCGGCGACTGGACGCCAGCAATCTGGCGATCCCCAATTCTTGCAATGTCAGCCGCCGATCTTGCGGAGCGCAACGAAATACAGACTATGGAGCAAGCCGGTCTACTACTCTCATTCACAGGGCGACGCTTAAGCGAGTTTTGCAAGAAAACCCAGAAGAATGAGCCACAATCGTTCCCAGTACTGTATTCAAAAGGAGCTGATGGCCAGACGAGGATACAAAGTACACCCGACGGATACTGGGGACCTCAACACCCCACTGATAGCAAATGCTTGGCTGGTGTGAAGAACCTAAAGGAAAAGGCCGGATACCTGTTAATAACTCAAGGCCAGCGCAACAACACAGCCCGGCTCACAGCGACAGCGTCGGACACACAATTCGTAGGCGGTGGTTGGATACCCGCCAGAGGACTACTACCCGAAGAAGCGAAGGCAGTTGCTGTGTTCCTGAACTCAACGCCAGGACGCCTTCAGCTAATGAGAAACGCTGGCAGGACGGTTGAATTCCCAATGTACAATCCCGCGGCGTCCGCCAAAGTGCGCATTCCGAACTTCAAGGACGACCGTATCCTCCAAATCCTCGCCGGCTGCTGGGAGCGAACCAAGGACATGGTGGTTCCACAGTTCCGCGACGGCGAATGCGAAGTCCGGCACCTATGGGACGAAGCAGTAGCAGAGGCCATGGGATGGGACGCCAACGAGTTGTACCGGCTGCGCAACCTGCTCCACCAAGAACCCCACGTCCGAGGTCTGGGGTACAACCAGTACGGGGATGAAATAGAGGATATCGAGGACATGGAAACTGATCCTGACGACGAAACCGACGAGGATCAGTGTTGAACAATCCCCTACTTCGCGGACAGCCGGAAGCGGTTCCAGGTCCGGTACGACTAAGCTAGTCGCCCTCGAGACTTTCAGCGATGGGTTCGGGATCATGCGAGAAGCGCAGAGCACAGGTAGATCCAAGGACAGTGGACGCACGCCCCTGCTTCACGCCCTGCCGAGCCGCCGAACACTCGCTTCCCGAGCCCCCGGTGTTCGGCTTCACCGGTGAGCTGGACCACGCAGCCAGGGTCACAGAAGAGGCGGAGATGGACATTCCATTATGACAAAGTCTCCAAAAAAAATTGATGCTATAAGGGGGGCATGGACTGATGCAGTCTCAACAGGAGGGATGTTTGGAACTGATGCCGGGAATAACAGGAGTGGTAACTGGATCCAGAAAATGGGAAATCCGTAGCTGAAACGGCTTCTAAGACGCCGGACGGAAACCGTCCGCCCCAAAAATCTCGTCCATCATCATGCGCAGGTGGTGCTGCTCGTTGTCGTCGATGGAGACGAATATCGCGCCGTCGTCGGCCAACAGTTCGCGGAGCAGGTGCAGGCGGGGCCATATCATGCAGAGCCA
>JAKZUY010000012.1:0-8502 GCA_047516345.1 Dehalococcoidia bacterium
TCGGATGTGTTTGCAAGGTACGGCATCACGATCGCGCCAACCCGAAGCCCAAGGAATATGCCGAACCCTACCGCCACGCCGATAACGAGCAGTTGCTCGATCAGCACCAAACTCGTCACTTGCCGAATCGACAGCCCGATCGACCGCAACGTCGCGAACTCGCCTCGCCGGGAGTCGAACGAGATTCGGGAGTGGACGAGAAAACCGAGCGCCGCCACTATGAGAACCGTCAGGAACGCCAGGCTAAGCAGCGCCTTCCAGCCGGCCGAGACCAGCGGATCGATTGCGGCGCGATGAAGCACTTCGGACTGATCGATCACCTCGCGGAAGCGCGCCCTTCTCGGTTCCAGAGCGGCCTCAATCGCCTCCTCGCTCACCGTGCTTGAAGTGCTGATCCAGTACTCGTTCGGACTGCGCTCGATGAACGGTGTGGAAACGTTAACTCGCCGGTGTAGCGCTTCAACGCTGATTATCAGGAACGGATCATCCGCCGGATACATGGTCGGGATGTAGTCGATCAACTCGACGACTTGCACCTCCAGCCGGGTGGACTGCGTGGATAGCTGCACCGTGTCGCCCATACGTGCGCCGTACGAGTCCAGGAACGACTGCGTGGCGAGCGCCGGCGCCGGTCCATAAGATCCGGCGGAAAAGCCCCGCGCTTCGCCTCTGCCGCCTTGCGTCCAGCGGAATCTCGCAACGCCGCCGATCGGCGCGCCGTCACTGTCGACCGCGGCCGTTATAGCGTCGCCAAGGGAGTTGCGGCCAGGCCGGAGTTCGTCCCACCCTTCGACTGTATCGAAGTCCTCGATCAGCGTTTCCTGAGAGATCGACCCCACGTGCGCCGTGATGTCGTCGATGAACATCTGCCCCGGCCTCAGTCCGTCAAAGCCCGCAAGCCCAATGTAGTGCAGGTAAAGAGGCGGAGCCGGGTCGAGCGGACGACTGGCCGAAGGCAGTATCGAGCCACCGATACGGCACCACGCACCATCGGAAGCCTCCTCGGGACAGCTGAATCCGTGAGCGGCCGGCATGGGATTGAGACGGCCCAGGTTGGTCGAGTAGAAGCGGCCGTTCGAATCGCTGATTCGAGCGAATATGCTGATGTCCGGCCGGGAAACAGGAACACGTACCCGCACGCTCAACCAACTCGTCCCGTCCGGCAGCCGCAGGGGAGGCGGATCGTCCACCGCCAGCTTTGACACCGACTCTTCCAGCGTTCCCGGCATGAAGTCTTCCCGGTCGAAAGCGACCCGCGCGAAGTCGTCCACGTCGATGGCCAACAAGTTGAACGTGTCGAAGTTCAGGCCGCCCGACGGGAAGCTCCTCTGCCTGTTGACCGCCGCCACCGCATCCACCCCGTCCAGGCCCGCTATCAGATCCTCCGCGGAGTAGCTTTCGCCACCGGTCGGCATCACGAAGGAAGTTATTCGCAGATCTGCGCCTGACTCGTACATCGCCTGATCGATGGCGCTGCGTTCGAGCGAGGAGGCGAACGTGGAGGCGAAAACGCCGAGGGCCGCCCCCAGGATTATCAACAGGCCCAACTGCATGTAATGCGCCGGGTTGCGTGACATCTGCCAGACGCCCAGCACTACGGCCGGAGGTGCAAACGCGCTGGCGTATCTGCTTGCGAGCATCCTGCCAAGCAGATCGAGAATGAGAGGGAACACCCTGAGCAGAACCAGCGCCGCGGAAACAAGGAATATTGCCGGAACCGCCAGTATCAGCTGGTTCACCGCCGTTTCGCCGAAAAGCCTCGTCGCCACGAACGAACCCTGCTTTGTCAACTGCCAGAAGAGAAATATGACGATGCCGAGAAAGCCAACGTCGAGGTAGTAGCGCTGCATGACCGCCAGGCGGCCGGGGCGGGCCCGCGACCGGCGTTCCCTCAACATGCCAAGGCGGGAGGCGCGGACCGCCGGCACCATCAACGCCAGCAGCGTCAACCCCGCGCCGAGGCCCGCAAGCCGGAACACGTCCCCGGTCAGCCTGACCGGCAACGCCGCGCCGCCGTTCAGTTCGTCAAACCCGGGAACGATGCCGATTCCGCTTACGGCAAAAAGCGCCACAAACGGACCGATCACAAACGCGCCGGCCGACAGCAACGCCGCCTCTACCACGAAGACCGCAAGGATCTGCAACGACGTGGCCCCCCGTGAGCGAAGCAGGGCGATCTCGGGCTTTTGGGCTTCGACGAGCATCGACCCGAGCGTTATGACGTAGTAAAGCACCACGAGCACGATCAGGATCAGGATGATGAACATCGGCAGACGGTTAAAGAAGAGTTCGATCTCGAAACGTTCGATGGCGTCCTGAAGTTGACTCCGGAACCTGAAGCCGTCCACATTGGCCCTTAGCTCACCAATGAGATGATCGATAGCCCCCCGGATGCGCGGTGTGTCGGACGGATGGATGCTCGAAACGTTGGTGTCCAACAGCCAGGCGTACTCGGCGCCCATCGACGGGAAGTAACCCCCCATCGCCTGCCTGAGCGTCTCCTCCGGTATCACGAAATCGGCGAAGTCCAGGGTCGTCCCCTTGTACTCGAACGACTCCCGCCATATACGCCACACGGGGTCGTCTTCGTCGGTCTGTTCGTATACGCCCGTCACAAGGGCGTTTAGCTCCAGATGCTCCTCCTCCCAAAACGGCCGCGCCGCCACCACTGATCCGACGTCGAGGTCGAACATCTCAGCCGTTTCGACCGGGATCATCGTCTCTATCGTCAGGACCTGATTCGAATCCGGGAGGCTGGTGACCGGCTCGGGTGCACGCCCGCGTACTACAGTTAGCCGATCATCCTGGCGGGGCACGGCCGAGAACGATATTCGGCGGCAGTCGCACTCAATGACCGGCATCGAGCCGTCGTCCTCCTGTTGTAGACGAGGCCTGTGGACGCAGGCGCACTCATCCGCCGGGACCATCGGGGGCGGTTCGTCGAAAAAGAACGTCCAGGTCCTGATTGCCAGGTCCTTGGTGTACAGGTGCCGGGCAAGAGGCAGTACGACCCGGTTGTCGATAACCGAAATGATCGACCCGTGCGAGCCGTCGCCTACTGGCCTGACAGAGGCGTCGACGAGGATGTCGAGCTGCGTGTCCTCGTAGTCGGTGAACGTCCTCCGCAGCCCCAACTCCCGCAGGCTGTCGAAGTAGACGCTCGCAGTAGCCATGATGGTCACTGCGAGCAGCACACCGACGACGACCGCCGCGAGCAGTCGCCAATGGGCCAATGCGCGTTTTACGATGAGTTGAAATGACGAGGCGAGCATCTGCTGTGACCTAACCCCGCGCGCTCGTCAGCTCGTGTATCGGCAGGTTGGGATAGGCGCGCCGCAACGTAACGACGGCCAGCGCCGTGATGAACACGACAACCAGGATGATGAGCCCGGCCGGCGCCCAGTTAGTGTCGGGCACGAAAGGCGGAATCAACTCGCCTCCCGCTTGGGTATGGGCGATGCTTGAGATGGTGATCCGGCTGACGATAATCCCCGCGGCGATGCCCAATACCGTGCCGAGGATCGCTATCAGCGCGTGCTCCACCAGGACGAGCAGGAGGAACGCCCTGCGCGGGAATCCCAGCGCAAGGAGGAACGCCGATTCGTGGCGGGTGCGCCGCTCGTGCGCCGTCATGTACGTCGCATAACCCAGCGCCACGGCCGCCATCGCTATCGCTGTCGCCACAAACCCCATGCCGCGCCAACCCGCCACCACAAGCGGGTCGATCAGCGAACGCTCCAGCAGTTCATTCCGGTCCTGAATACCCGCCACAAGGAAAACACCCCTCGCGGCGGCCCTCGCCTCCGCAGCAAGGCCCGGCGCCACCGTGATCAAAACCTCGTTGGGCTGAAACGGTTCCGCCGCCCGTATCGACAGGAAATCGCGCATCGCGGCGATGTCGGCGATCAGGTACGGCAGATTGGTTGGATGGATGGTCGGGAACATGTCGACCGTCCCGACAACCTGGACCGAAACCAGTTGCCCGTCCATCTCAACGACAATCGGCTGATTCGGTTGGGTCTGAGTGCGGGAATCGAAGTCGTGGGACGATATCACGGGAATTAGGCCGTCGCTTGACGACCGGTAGACGCCCCGGATACCCCCGTTGACCCCTCTGCCCATCGTCACTTGCGCCACGCGGCTTCCCTCGAACTGGCCGACGTGGCCGCTTCCTGAGTCCTCCGGTGTCAGCAAGAACTGCGTGTCGAGCCCGTTGGAAGTTGGCAGCCCGGTCCAGAACTCTTTCAGTTCAAAATCCAGAACTAAATGCTCCTCGCCGCCCCGGATCGCGACAAGGTCGTCCAGCAGGAGGGTGGTCGGCGTGCCTGAGTCAGGCCCGGCCGGCTCGAACACCTGAATCGAGACCAACTCTATCGGTTCGGACAGGTACCCCATGTCGGCCGTCATTAGTGTCCATTCGCCCTCGATCTGGCTGAACGTCACCGTGTCCATCGCCCCGTTGGCGCCCCGGAAGACCATCCACAGGAACGTATCCTGCACCCTGGGAGTCGCTTTGGCCCACACGGTGAGAGACTCCGTTCCGGGCGGCAGGAAGATCGGTTGAGGTGTTTTATCCACGTGGATGCGGCCGAGCAGCGTCTCCAGGGGCTGCGCGGCGAAGTCTTCCCTGAACCACGAAACATCGGCGAACCCGGCGGGGTCCAGGGCCATAATCAGGTACGGCGGGCCGGATCCAGTCGTGCCGATACGGCCGCCGGTCCTGTAGACGGGCGTCGCATTGACGATCGACTCCTGTGCGACAAGTCGGGCCAATGATCGTTCATTGACCGGAAAATTGGCCGTGCCGGGTGTTAGTCGCAGATCGCCGCCGGTGTGGTACGAAATACGCTCTACGTTGGAGCGTTCGAGGGTCGAGGCGACGGTGCCGGAGATCACCCCCAGTCCGGCCGCCAACACGAGCAATATCACCGGCCACGTATACCAGTACGGGCTTCTCCCAAGCCGCCAGAAGCCGAGAACCAGCCAAGCCCGCGATGTCCGGCCGGCGATCCAGCCGGCGCTTCGCACAACCAGCGGGAACACGCGCAGGAACACCAGCGCCGCACCTACGAGGAATATGGCTGGAAAGAAGAGTAGCGTCATGTCTGCGGTACGCTCGTCGAATTGACCGGCCACCACCGATCCCCGGGACCGCAACTCCCACCACACCAGGCCGCCAAGCACGAGTATCAACACGTCCACAAAGTACCGCTGAAACAGCGGCGGACGGTCCGGCCGCGCTTCTCCGGCAACCACGCCCTCGACGACGCCCCGCCTCGCCTCGACAAGCACCGGCGCCAGCAGAATCCCGGATACCACTATCCCGGCCCCCAACGCCCACAGATAAGACACCCAGGTGAACTCGACCGGCAGCGCCCCGCCACCCGTTATGCCGTGGTACACGGGAAGCCGACCGATCTGCGAGACGAGCAACAAGGCCGCCAGAGGCGTAAGGACTATCGGGATACCAATGAGGAATAGCGACTCTATCGATTGCACCCTGATGATCTGCCAGTAGTCAAGCCCCCTGCTGCGAAGCATCAGCGTCTCGGACGCCCTGCGTCTGGCCAACAAGCCGCTGACGAGGAACAGGTAGTACGCCACTGCGGACAGAGCCAGCGCGGCGAGCAGCAGCATGGGGATGCGCGCAAACAAGAGGCGGTTGCCGAGATCGATAAATGAGTTGTCCAGGGCGGTAATAAGGCTGGCACGGGTGACGTCGGCCTCGATCTGCGACTCGAAGTCGTTCGTCATTCTGACGATCTCGCCCGCCTCCATCTCGCCGAGCACGGCGTGATCGGTGTACAGGAACCACGAGTAGCTCCCCGGCAGGCCGCCGTGCGCCGCGCCGACGCCATCGATGATCGATTCTCCTGACGTGAAGAGGGACAACGGAGGCAGCCGCTCTTCGATCGCGGCAGAAGGCGCAATGATCGGAGATGCAAGGTCGAGCCAGTACATCTCCTTCGGGTCCCTGACCACAAAGGCGCCCGTGATACGGGCCTTGATCACATCCCCGCGTACCTCTTCAGCCAGATTGACGAGCATGTCGCCCACCCTGACGTCCAGCAGGGTCGCGCGTGGACCGTAGACAGCCACCTCCACCACCGTCGATCCGTCTTCGAACGTCACCTCGGGGTTCGGAGGCCTGCCCTCAACGTAATCGACGTGCTGATCGAGCTCCGAAATCAGATGGAAGAAACTCCGGGAGTCGGTCGATTCTTCCTTTGGTGCGAAACCATCCATATTCCACAGATGGCTCCTCGACTTGACGAACATCGTCTTGCCCGTGACCACGTCTGCCACGTGCAAGTCGCGGGCGGCGTCGAGCATGGCGTCCGACTCGTGGTACTCAGGCCGTTCCAGGGGCAGCCACGTCGTGTTTATGTGCAGAGCCGTCCTCGAAGCCGTAAGGACCTGCAGGCGGTGCTTGACTCCCGCCTTTTCGAGCGACCTCAGATACACAGGCGCAGCGGAGACCACGATCAACGCCACGACGATGGCCACGGCGGCGCCCGTAAGAAGCCGCGCATCGCTTCGGGCGCGCCTGAGCACGTAACGAGGTAGGTTCACCTGTCGCTCATCTTCATAGTGTCTCGCGGACGGTAATCTATACTCAAAGGCGCCGCCGGGGCCGGACCGGCCCTGTCCCGTGAATCAGCATACGAAACGAAACTCAATTCGGTCGGCAATGCAATCATGCTTCGGCGAAATCGCCACTGCGGACTAATGAACATACGGCAACGCGGAACCCTCATCGTCGCGGCCATCGCCGTCACACTCGCCGCGTGCACGGATATTCAGCCGCTTCAGACTTCCACGCCCCTGACGTTATCACCAACGCCCACGGCAATTGTCTTGCCGAACACCCCAACGCCGACCTCCGCTCCACCTACTTCCGCCGCGACAGCCCCCTCCGCCACGCCTGCGCCCTCAATCAGGAGGCCTACGGGCCCGATCCTGAGCACCCCTGACATCGTCGACGCCGTAAGGCACTCAGTGGTACAGATCGCCGTAACCGTGCCGGGCGCTCCCCGCCCAAGCGTCGGAACCGGCATCATATTCGACGATCTGGGCAACGTCTTGACGAACTACCACGTGGTCGCCAGGGCAGAGGCCATCAAGGTCTCCCTTTGGAACGGCGAGGTCATGACCGCGCAGCTGTTTCGTGAGGACCCCCGGAACGACCTTGCGATCATCAAGATCGAAGCAGACTCCCTCATGCCCGCGGTGTTCGGCGACTCCAACGCCCTGCGGGTGGGTGAAGACGTGATCGCCGTCGGCCACGCTCTTGGCCTCGAGGGCGGGCCCACCGTCAGCAAGGGGGTAATCAGCGCCCTGGACCGGGCCATCGTCAGCTCTTCCGGCCGGCAACTGAGCGGGTTGATACAGACGGACGCGGCGATCAACGAGGGCAACAGCGGCGGACCGTTGGTCAACGTGCACGGCGAAGTGGTCGGCCTGAACTCAGTAAAGATGGGCATCGGCGAGGGCGTCGGATTCGCGCTCAACATCAACTCGGTCCTGGAAAACGCCGAACGGCTCATCTCGCTAGGCGCGCCCCCGCCTCCCGGCTATTTCGGCGCGTACGGCCTCGACATCCGCCGCGCCCTCGCCGCGGTGCTGGGGTTGCCGGTATCGGCCGGATTCGGCGTGACCGAGATCGACCCCGGTTCACCCGCCGACCTCGCAGGCATCCGGGTAGACGACATCGTGGTGCAGGCCAACGACACGGCCATTCAGGGCGGCGCAGACCTCAACAACTTCCTTCGTCTTCACACTGCTGGCGAAGAAGTTCAGTTCACCGTAATCAGGGGCAACAAACTCCAGGGATTCAACCTCCACCGCTTCGAAGTAGTCCTCGGCAACTCCCCCGGCGTCTAGCCACCGCGCTCTGTAGTTGGCAGAACAAACGCGGATATCTGAACCATCAACATGCCATCCGCGAGATCAACACATGTCATGCCGACCACCAACATAAAAGGGGTGTCTCTTGTGGGCGCCCGAAGGGGCAAGGTGGCATGGCTACCACAACAACCCTCGTGGGGGCGTCTCTTGTAGGCGCCCGAAGGGGCGGCACACCGATGGCGTTACGCATTCGTCAAAACCGCAAGTTCCCACGCAACTGCCGTAAACGTTACGTAGGGGCGGGTTTCAAGAGCATGTTTCATAATGTTGAGACCACCTGAATCACGATCCATTGGATTGCGGTTTTCGCCAGAATTATGAGGTACGGCGCCGTATTCCAATTTCGTCACTCCCGTGAAAACGGGAATCTCGTCGCATGGCGCTCCACACGAAACTACGCAAAGGACTTCTGAAACATGCTCTTGAAACCCGCCTTGGGTGAGGTGCAGGGCAACGCCCATCCCCCGCAACCACGGCCCCCGGCCACCCAACCCCTCTAACCCCACACCAAACATCCGTGACAAACCCTCATTTACATATCCGAACACCCGTTCTAATATCACCATAAGTCGTTTCGCTAAACGACGTCCATGC
>JAKZUY010000013.1:0-5698 GCA_047516345.1 Dehalococcoidia bacterium
CTACGCACCCGCCTCGCGCTACTGGCGGCAACGGCTGCCGTTCTGGCAAGCGTGGCCAGTACTTACGATGGCAACTGGGGCGTTAACCAGGTGGGCAGAACTAAGTACGGGGCGCTAGTCGCGGATACCTCCCGTGGTTCTTACAGAAGCTTGGACGGCGGGTTGACCTGGACAAAGGCAAGCGAAGATTTTATCCCTCTGGAAATGCGGCAGTTCATGGAACTTGGAGAGAAGGAGCCATCTGGAATTTTCTCCAAAGGGGACATCCGCATCACGGCCCACGAAGTATTGAGCTCTGGAGAGGTGGTCTATTCCTTCAAGCACCTCCAGAGCGGCGGGAACAGATGGATGCAGGCTCTCGACAAGCGAGACATCCGAAATCGGGTCATCGCGACCGTGCCGGGCGATTTCTTCTACGACAGCCAGAGTGGCAACCTCATTTTGGCCATGGGCATTCAAGGAGTGGTCGTACTAGCCCCCGATGGGACCGCTACGCAGGTTGCCGTCGGCCGCTATTCACCAACCAACTTCTCATTCGCCAGCAAAGTACGCACGTTTTTGAGTTCTCTAGTGCTCGGGGGGAATGCCGTGTCCACCGGTCTCGCCGTCCTGCTGGCGTTCTCATTTGCGGCCCTCTCATTGAGTAATCCGGCGGCGCCAAAGTGCGCAAGATGGGCGATAGCATTTGCCGCGACAATCGCAGCAATTCTGGCGATTTCCGTAGGGGTTTATCCACGGGAATTAGGGCACCCCACGGAGGCCGCTGCCGGTTGGCACACGGTAGGACGATTTGTCCTCGTTGTATCTGGATACGGACTGATTCCGTTCCTGATGGTGTTAGGTGGACTTGCAGTTGCTCGAGCAAGCCGGAGGCAAGCATTGACCATTGCCGCCGTGACTACTGGGATGCTGCTGCTGATTGGGACTGGAGCTCTGGTGCTGTTCGAGACGGGACCGTTCATCGCGAATTTTGTCGCGGTCGGGTTGGTCGGGCTTGCGGCGATTGGCCTGTGGGCAAACCAGAAGACCACTCGCAATGGATGACCCGAGCTTCTCCCACACGCCATTTCCCGGCCAAAACCGCAACCCGACCACACACACGTTGGGCTACCTGACAAAACTGAACCACGTAAATCCACCTCATCAAGTCCGGACAACCCGTCTGACAGCCCGGGTGGACTTGCCACCGGCGCTGCTCCAACATAGAGTCGCACTCTGCGGCGTCGAAACCGTAACCAGGAGGCGGCTGATGGCACGGTACATACTGTTGATGACCCTGACGCCCGAGGGCCGTGAGAGGATGGCCGCCGACCCTGAACGCGTCCTGCGAGCCGCAAGCGAGGTCAGAACGGCCGACACCCATATGCTGGGCCTGTATGGAGTGCTCGGCAACTACGACTTCGTCGCCATCATCGAGTCGTCCGACAACGCCGGTATCGCCCGCTTCTCGCTGGATTTGGGCGTCGCCGCTGGGGTCCACATCACCACGCTGCCCGCAATCCCCATCGCCCGATTCGAAGCCCCGAACCGCGGCGAAGAGTTCGACTTCGAGGCCCAACTCAGCTCCCCGTCAGAAGGCGACACAGTAGGTACGGGACTCTAGCCTCGACTTTGCATAAAGCCTGGCAGGCTGTGGAAAAATCAGGATTGGGCAGTTCGACGCAACTGGCTGAGTGGCTGGTGGCAGCGTCTTCGTCACGCGAAAGCCGGTTTCAGGTCCCGCATGCCGGCTACCCGGTTGACGCCCCTGGAAGGTTTTTCCAAAGTTCTCAGTAAGGAGGATGAGGAACTCTGGGAAGTTCACTATTAGTCGATGCTCCGAACAGGACAATTGAACGCGGCCTCGAACGCAAATTTTCTGGTGACCATGAATCTCATTTGGATTAGTTGGGTAATTGAGAGTTGACCTACCAAGCGTCGCGGAACAAGATCGCCTGGGAACACCAGGCCTATCGGTTCTGGGTACAGTCCACCGGAACGCCCGATCAAGTGGCACGCGATATGTTGGACGACCCGGGAAGGTGGTTGCGCAGGCACCTTCATCTTCTTGGCGATGTCAAGGATCGAAGGGTCCTACACCCGCTTGGCTCGAACGGGCGAAAAGGCATCCCTCTGGCGATCCTTGGGGCTGAGGTCACGATCATCGACTTCTCGGAGGAAAACAAACGGTACGCCCTGGAAGAGGCAGACGTGGCCCTGGCGAGGCGTCTTCACGAGCAATACCCGGCCTTGCAAGCCCGGGACCTGTGCCACTTGGCCAGCTGCCGACGACGCGGAGTCAAGGAGATCAAGACCTTCGACCAGACATTGGCGGCTATATCCGGCAACCCGTGAGTCCCTTTGGGACGAGAAAGACTAGAACGGCCACAGGCTGTTTGCCCAAGATTGCCGCGCCAGGTCGTGGCAGACATCGTTGAAAAGGCCCTACTTGCAATAGGGGAGACCCACGCCGTTACTCAAGTTGGCGCCGAAAGATTTTTCTAACTCAGCAGGTATGCAGCCTGTAAAGTAGTTCCCCTCCAGGCGCAAAGAAAGCAGTTCCTCAAGGCCGCCCAGTGCGGCTGGGATGCGCTCGCCCAATCGGTTATGCCGCAGATCCAGTATTCGCAGTTCGTCCAGGCCGCCCAACTCACGGGGTATGCGGCCCCTAAGTTTGCGGAAGTGGTCCAATGGCAACTCAGGCCATCGAATGATCAATTTGGTTACGCGGCGCACCGGCGATTGCGACGGCCCATCTATCGACTCTACGGTGACGCCGGTCCATTCTTCGATGGGAACGCCGGGTCCCCAGTTCAGGGCGACGTCTCCCCTCAGTTCGTCTTTCGACCGAATGAGAGACTCGCAGTCCTCCACGAGACCGGGGTTGTTCTCGGGCTCGGACACCACATAGCCGTCTGAACAGGCGTTCACGCCGGCGTTATGGTTCGGTCTCGAGGGCACCGCCACCAGTGTCGCGCCGTTTCTCACCAGGGCCTGGGGGGCCGTGCCGTCCCGGCTGATGGTGTGAAGGACCATATTGACACCTTCATGAATGCCCGTTGTGGCTCCCACCACTATTCTGGAGCCGTCCGGGGACCAGGCCGCAATCCTGGGATATCCCGGCTTCGGCCCAGAGGAGCCATTTTGTGTCTGCCTGGATGACGCCGCGTTAAAGCTAACCGGCAGGTTTTCGACCGCCCCGAATCCGTCAGGGACCACCCTCTGCGCCAGTGAGTCCATCAATATCTCCGAACCGTCTGGCGCCCATGAAATTTCGACGCCCGGGAGCGGTAAGTCCCGGGCCGGATCGCCTAACGTGTATGTGAAGTCGGAGGGGAGGCTTGCGATCCGTACAGCTTCCGAGCCGTCGGCCGCAAACGAATAAAACGCCGCTCCGTCGGCGTAAGGCGCAAACAACGCTATCCGGCGGCCGTCGGGAGACCACGAAGGCCTTGTCGACGTCGTCGATATCCTTGTAAGGCCGGAGCCGTCAATCCCAACCGTGTAGACAGCCGTAGTAGTGCTCCGGCGGATGTCTCCGTCATATGCAACAAATGCAATGGTGCGTCCGTCAGGCGACCACGCGGGGGCGTAGGGAGCAACCCGGTCGCCGATCGCGAGGGGCACTTCACTCAATTCGCCCGTCGCCAGCGTGTAGATGACGAGCTGACCCTCAATAGTCCAGGGGTCGAGGTCCTCTTCCGAGACGAACGCTATTTGGCTTCCGTCGGGCGACCACGCAGGAAAGATGTCGATGGACTCTTTCTCGGTGACATTCTTGTTTCCCGTGCCGTCGATATTGACCACAAAAATATCGTATCGGTATTCTCTGCTGTTCCGCCCGTCTGACCGGTCATTATCTTGGTTTTCGTAGTATGTACATGTTGAATATGCAACCCTGGCACCGTCGGGCGAAATGTCGAAATACATCGTAGGTCCGTTAACAGTTTCTTTGATTGACGATGTACCGCCTGACGCTGCGGAGTCTGGAGTATTGAGGGATCCATCTATGATCTTACGTACACGTAAACCATCGGCATCAACAGAATAAAGGTCCATCGGCTTGGAGTAGTCCTCGACGTTGACGTTAAACAGGATTCTCGAACCGTCAGGCGACCATTTCACAACGTATTTTCCGAGCCTATTTCTCCATCGACGTGACAACGGGTCAATGCAGGACTCGTCGCTATAGTGGTCATCTGCTCTTAGTCGTTCCGCTACCATAGTTGCCCGGAACGCTACCAGGGTAGGATCCGGAGTGGGGGTGGATACGACGGTACTGGTAGGAACAGGAGTGATGTTTGGTTGCGGCGTCGCTGCTGGTTCGGGCGCGACAGTCGACTCGGGTCTGGGGTCCGATTCCCGCGTGCATCCAGTCGCGCTCACAAGCGCAACTGCAAGCAGCGCAACCAATGCAATGTACCGGCGCAGCATCAGGCTTTTACCTAGACTGGCAAATCGCGCGGTTGCCCGCTTCACCATGCTTGAACCGCAAAACGGTCTGATCGTCGGTCACGCCGACTCCTCCCTGCCAAAGCGCGAGTTCCCCTACCGGATACTATGCGTTTTCTGTCCGAATCGTTCCCTCAACGGCACGAGGATCGAGTAACCGTGGTCTGTTTCATATGCGCGCCACCGCGGCCGCCCCACCGAGATTCCCGATCGGGGTCGGGAATGACGAATAATGGCCGGGGTCGGGGATGACGGATGTTGGCTAAGGGATGACGGATGACGTTCGAGGCCGGGCGGTTGCAACGTATCGCCCACACCCCTCCCTCACGCCATCGGCGCGGTGAACAGTGGCTCGTACCTGGCGCCTCCGACCCCAAAGTGGCTGCGGAAGAGGGTGATTCGCGTGACGTGCACGTCGAAGCCGCGCTCGGACAGCAAGGCGTCGATCCACCAATAGCCGATCTTGCTAGCCATGTACGCCGACGGCCCGCCGCGCAGGCGGCCAATCGTAACGTGCGGGTGGAAACGCCATCGGTCCACGTCGACCCCGGCGTAGATCATCGAACCCTCGATCCGGGCCTGCAGGCGCATCAGCCGTTGGACCTCGCCGCCAAATCCTACCCACAGCGTGTTAGGTCGACGCGGAGACGGGAACGCGCCCGTTTTGCCGAGATTCAGGTCGAATTGAGACGATTCCCCGGCCGCGTCCCTCATCAAAAGGGCCACGTCCACAAGATGGGACGGATCGACCTCGCCCAAGAATTTAAGCGTGAGGTGGATTTCCGACGAGCCCACCCACCGGACGTGCCGTCGCCAACGGGATGGAACCTGATCGCTGAGAGAAACCAAGTTGTGTCGAACCCGGGACGGGAGTTCCAGAGCTACGAATGTTCGCCAAGTCTCGCCCTCGTAGGCATGCTCGGCCAGGCGTGAGAGATTTTCGACCGACTGGATGTCAGACTGTTCGGATGTGATAAGTATGGTCCCGTGGAATGGCTTTAAACTGCGCTCGGCGACAACGTCAGCCTGCACTCAAAGTATTCTCGCAGAAAGAAGCACGCATGAAGATAACGTCCGTCAAGCCGTACCTCGTCCACCCGGGGTGGCGCAAAAACTGGCTATTCGTAAAAGTGGAGACCGACTCTGGCATCCACGGCTGGGGGGAAGCCTACACACAGGCGGACCGGGACCGCACCACGGCGATCCACATCGAGGAGATCGAGCGGTTCCTGGTCGGCCGCGACCCGTTCAACATTAAGCACTTCAC
>JAKZUY010000014.1:0-6521 GCA_047516345.1 Dehalococcoidia bacterium
ACGCTGTTAAACTAGGTCAATCCGGCACTGGCGATTCGTCCAGCGGTAGGACACCAGACTCTGAATCTGGGAACCCAGGTTCGAATCCTGGATCGCCAGCCAATCAGCGATCCGGCGGTTAGCCGGAAAACATGTGGCCCCTTCGTCTAGCGGCCCAGGACACCGCCCTCTCAAGGCGGAGATCGCGGGTTCGAATCCCGCAGGGGCTACCAATATACTTGGCGTCGGCCAGCCGCGAGGCTGGCCGATTTGTTTCAGCGAGCCAGGAAAACCGGGGGGCGGTTCCGGAACATGAGGGGCGTTGGCCGGGGTGGACGGCTCGGCGGAATTTCCAGCCCGTTCGACGACGCGCCGCGTCGGCCAATCATGCAGGGGACGTTACGGCGCGTCGTAAACCTGTATCGCCCGTACCGCTTCCAACTCAGCCTCGTCGTGGTGATGTTGCTGCTCGCCGCCGGAATGAGCGTTATTCCGGCGTTGCTAGTCGCCCGGTTGATCGACGATGCCCTTCCGGCCGGGGATCGGGGCCTGATCGCTCAGCTCGCCGGTACGATGCTCGGCATCACAGCCCTGGCAGGCATTTTGAACCTCGGCCAGGCGTATCTGAACACCCACGTCGGCTTCGGGGTCATGCGGGCCCTGCGTGCACGTGTCTACGCCCACCTGCAAAAACTGCCGCTGTCGTTCTTCACGTCGACCCGCACAGGCGAAATTCAGTCGCGCCTTTCCAACGACGTTTCGAACACCCAACTGGTCCTTACCGACACACTCGGCACGGTCGTCTCAAACCTCGCGGTAGTAATTTCGTCGATTGCCGCGATGATCCTCATCTCGTGGCAACTGTCACTGGTCGCACTGTGCATCGTGCCGATCTTCGGGGTATTCACCGTACGGGTTGGCCGACGCCGCAGGAAGTTGACTGGGGAGACGCAACGGGCTCTGGGCGAGTTGACCGCCAGAACCGGAGAAACGCTTTCCGTGTCCGGAGTGTTGCTGGCCAAGACCTTCGGACGCGAACAGGAACAGATCAGGCGATTCGATCAGGACAACTCGAAACTGACCGAACTTTCGATTCGCCAACAGATGACCGGCAGGGGCTTTTTCGTCACCGTCCAGACCTTTTTCGGCATGGCGCCGGCGATCGTGTGGTGGCTTGGGGGGTATTTGATTTCCGGCGGGTCGGAAACCGTGACCATCGGAGACATCGTGGCGTTTACGACAATACAGGTCCGACTCCTGTTCCCGTTGGCAGGCCTGTTGAACCGGGGAGTCGACGTAACGAGTTCCCTGGCGTTGTTCGACCGGATCTTCGAGTACATGGACCTGCAGCCCGAGATTCAGGACCCAGCTGATCCGGTCCGGATGCACCCTGCGCGAATCAGGGGTGAAATCGAGTTCCGGTCTGTCCGGTTCGCGTATCCGTCAGCCCGAGACAACAGGTCTGATGGCAAGTTCGAAGAGTTTGCGCTGAACGGCGTCTCGTTCACCGCCCCGGCAAGCGGTCTGACTGCGCTGGTCGGGCCAAGCGGCGCTGGCAAGACGACGATTGGATACCTCGTATCCCGCCTATATGACGTTCAGTCCGGCTCGGTGAGGATCGACGGCGTGGACGTGCGCGACGTCACTCAGCGCGACCTGAACAGGATTATCGGGGTGGTTACGCAGGATACCTTCTTGTTCCACGCGTCTATTCGGGAAAACCTCTTGTACGGGAATCCGTCGGCCTCACAGGATGAGGTGGAGGCGGCAGCTCGCGCGGCCCAGATTCACGAACTGATCGACAGCCTGCCAGAACGGTATGAAACGGGCGTAGGCGAACGCGGGTACCGCATGTCCGGAGGCGAGAGGCAACGTATCGCTATAGCTCGCGTGATTCTCGCCGATCCTCGGGTACTGCTGCTCGATGAGGCGACGAGTTCCCTTGACAGTCTGTCGGAAAGGTTAATCCAGCAGGCTTTGTCCCGGTTAATGCGCGGCCGCACGACCATCGCTATCGCCCATCGGCTGTCGACTGTGATCGCCGCAGACCAAATTTTGGTCATCGACGGCGGGAAGGTGGTCGATCGGGGGCGGCACAAAGAGTTGATCGGCCGTTCGGATCTTTACCGGCGACTCAACCGTGAGCAGTTCGCAGCGCTGGCACATCCTGAGTCGGGGTCAGCGGTACCGGGATAGTCCCTGTTCACACCAGAATGTTCGCATTCCCCCTCCTTGGCTGGCCTTGCTATGAAAACAGACACTGCCGCCGTGTCGTATCGTACTGGCGGGTTTGAAACCCGCCTCCGGCCTTACCAACTGGCAAGGTCGTCACCATCGTCAGACCATTTGCCGGGATCGTAGAGGACACATGGGCGTACCCTGTCCAATTCACCCTCGCCCCGTTTCACGTGGTCATGGAATCCGCGTTGGCATTCAGGCATGCTGAGTGATGCGTGCATCTCATTGATTTTGCGTGCTGCGAAGGACTTGGATACGCGTACGATTTCAGGCACGCCGCGCCGTCTCGCAGCCCGCTAAGGCGGGTTTCAATCCCCCCGCTACGGCGGTGGGTTACGCACTCAATCCTGGATAAATTCACAGTCTCCAAGGAGTCCACAAATGGCCTACGCGCCACTCAAGCCGATGATGCTCGTTCGACCTCCCAATTCGATCCTCTATGAAGAATCGTTCTGGGACGAAATGGCAGACGCTGGAATCAGCGAAGTCGCCCTGCAATGGCTATGTCTCCTCGACGACAGGCAGGAGGGCGGCAACAGGTACCCGCAGGTGGAGGACACGCACCCCCGCGGTCTCGCCGCGGTGGGAGGCGTCCCGGTCGAGCGAGTGCCCACGGCCGCGTTTAACCCAAATCCGGAGTTTTACGATGGACTGTCGTGGCTCCCTCCGGACATGCCGTCTTATATGCGAGGCGAATCTGAGCGCCTGCAGGACGCCCTTCGTATCGGAAAGTCGAAGGGCTTCACGATCTACGCGATGGACGACAAGGCGTACTTTCTGCTCGGCAGTTTTGGCGCCGGCAGGCTCAATCCAGAACTTCGCACCCCCAGTGTTACAGATACCGACGGTCCGGCAATGACTGTCGCCCGGGTGAGGGACACGGTCGCCAATTTCCCGGAAATCACGGGCGTTTTGCTGGACGGACCCGACTTCAAGTGGGAGATAAAGCCCGGCCACCGGGACGACCTCTGGTTCGAGTTGATCGACACACCTGCAAACCGTGATTTCGCATCTTCTCTCGGCATCCCGATGCAACGAATCCTGGATGGAAGAGATCGATTCCAGGACTTCCTCCGGTCGTTAGACCCAGACACAGCCCAAAGATTCTCAAAGGACTCGCCGGGCGCGCTGGCGAGCCACGACTGGTGGTCGTCGCATCCGGAATTTTCGGATTGGTACAGGTTCAAGCAGGCCGCCGTCGAATGGAGCGTGTCGTCTTCATTCCGTGGCATCAAGGAACATCTGCCGGATATTTCGGTCGGTAACTCATCCCGATTGCCGTTCTCCACCACGCTCACAGGTCACAACCTGGTTCGTAAGCAGGCATACACGGACTTTCAGATGCCCAAGCAGTACTGGTGGTCGGCCGGGGTTGCCGGATTCCGGGGAACCATCGCGAACTGGGTGGCAACGCTCAGCGAGTGGAATCCCGGCCTCGACGAGGACCTCGCTTCCGAGTGGTTTAGTTGCGCGTTCGACTACCCGCTGTCTCCCGACTACCCGGTCTCCGCGTACGAGTCTGAGGCCACCAACGAATGGTTTACGACGTCGGTCAGGGATCAGACGCGCAAAATGATGGCGGCGGCAGAGACAGTGGAGCGGTTCGTTCCGTACGTGGGTCTGGAACACTTTGGCTCAAACTGGTTGACGCCTTCCGAATTAGACCGCCTGTTGCAGGAGATGCGAACCCAGGGGGCGACGCGGTACTGTTATTTTGTGTACAACAGCCTTTCGCCCGACTACTGGAATGTCATCAGGCAGCACAGCTTGGGGGAATAGGTTCGGAGCCGGTTTTACCCGTGGCCAGTCCCCACGCTTCGGCGGCAAGATTCAGGTTTCACGGCCCCACGAATTCAAGGCATAAGCCATGCATGAAGTCTCAAGGAGACACACAAATTGACCAGACAACGACTAGTACTGCTTTCAGAGAAGACACAGATATTCCCTTACCGGCTTGAGAGGTCGGCTTTTCGGGACATCGACGTTGAGATCGACGACGTGAGAATCGAAAGCCGCGGCGAGGCGATCGAAGCGCTCCGCGATGCCGACGTGGTCATGACAGGTTTCAGTCTCGACGCGGAGTTGATCGAAGCGATGGAGAAGACGCGGGGCATCTGCATCTTTGGCCACGGCTTCGACAAGGTGGACATAAACGCCGCTACCGACGCCGGCATTATCGTGACCAATGCCGCGCACATCTGCAACTGGGAAGTCGCCAATCATGCGGCGGCGATGATTCTGGCCCTGAACCGAAATCTTGTGCAGTACGACCGGGCCATGCGCTCAGGTGTTTGGGACCGGCCGGGTGGCAGGCCTGTCGGGCCGCTCGACGGCGAGGTGGCCGGCCTGATCGGCCTGGGAGCCATCGGCAGATCGCTCGCCAAGAGGTTGCAGCCGTTCGGGCTGCGGGTCGTCGCATACGACGCCCTCGCTGAGGACTGGCCGTTCCGGGAGTACGGGGTCGAACGATTCAACGATCTGCACGACATGCTGTCGATTTCCGACTACGTTTCGTTGCAGGTCCCTCTGAACACGCAGACCTACCACATGATCGGTGAAGCAGAATTCGCTGCAATGAAGTCAAGCGCCATGTTCGTTAGCTGCTGCCGGGGCGGTACGGTGGACGAGGCTGCGTTGATAGCGGCGCTCAATAATGGGGAGATCGCCAAGGCAGGGCTCGACGTATTCGAGACTGAGCCGTGCGACCCTGACCACCCCCTTCTCAAGATGGACAACTTCATCGCCTCGCCTCACGCGGGCGGCGAATCCACCCTGTCAGGACAGTGGTCCGGGATCGCCGCGTCAGGCGAGGCGGCTCTGATTCTCAAGGGCCATTGGCCCCGCCGTGTGGTCAACCCCGAAGTTCGCAAGAATCTCAGAAAAGCCACAGCCTGAAATTGAGGCAGACCGGAGCTAGCGGCCGCCGATGAAGTTAGTGCCGTGACCCATGAGTAAGACGGTTGAATCGGCGCAGGAGTTCATCCGTGCGGCCGGACTACGCGGCTGGCTAACCCGAGATTACCGCTACACCAACCCTGTGTTCCTGGCTGCGCTGGGGACACAGGTCGACAATCTGACCCGCCCTGTGTGGCTGTACATACCGGGCGAAGGCGATCCTGTGGTCATCTCTCACGAGGTCGACGCGGGTAGATTCCCTCCTGATTCGCCGCGCATACGCAGGTATTCAAATCGAGATTCGATGGTTACCGCGTTGCGCGAGGCGCTGCCGGACAGCGGAGCGGTGGCCATGGAGTACTCCCCGATGTACGAGTTGCCGCGCGTCGGCAGGGTCGACGCCGGCACGATCGAGCTTGTGCGCAGTTTGGGTCCGGAGGTCGTCTCCTCGGGAGACATCATTCAACACGCAACCGAAAGGTGGTCGGACAAGCAGCTCGAGTCTCACGTTTCGGCGGTCGACTCCCTGCACAGAATCGTCAACGAGACGTTTGAATTCATCGGCGAAAACGTTCGCTGGAAACTCACAGAACACGACGTTGCCGAATTCATCCGGGGTAAATACGACCGAGCGGGATTGACAACGGCCGACGGCCCGGTCGTGGCGTTCGGGGAGCACTCGTCGGACCCTCATTACGAACCGGCGCCGGGAAGCTCGGCGGTGATACGACGGAAGGGGTGGCTACTGATCGACCTCTGGGCCAGAGTCGATGAAGAAGACTCCATATACGCCGACATCACCTGGACCGCGCACATCGGCGGCCCGCCAACCGCCCTTCAACAAGAAGTGTTCAGCGTCGTCGCAAGGGCGCGGGATACAGGTTTCCGATTTCTTGAAGAGGCTGTTCTTGACGGCCGGTACCCGGAGGGATGGGAGGTCGACGACGCGGCGCGGCGGGTCATATCGGAAGCCGGGTATGGCGACTACTTCGTGCACCGCCTCGGACACAGTCTGGGGCGCGAGGTGCACTCGAATGGCGTGAACCTGGACAGTTGGGAAACCCGGGACACTCGGAGAGTAATCCAGGGAATAGGGGTAACCATCGAGCCGGGTATCTACCTGCCGGAATTTGGCGTGAGATCCGAGATCGACATCTTCATGGGAGAGGACGGACCGGTGATCACGGGCGAGGTGCAACAGAATATTGTCCTGATCGACACGGCGTAGTTGGCCTGCACGGTTAACTCCACGCTTGCGACGCAATAGCCGGAAAACTGAGGTACTCGTGGGTGGTCGACCTGAACTCATCCTCAGCAGGATGAAGGCTAAAGGTCTAAGAGGGTTGCCCAGTCCTTCTGTGTCCACAGCGGGGCACGCGAACGATGAGAAGCTCTCCTTGCAGGCTTCC
>JAKZUY010000015.1:0-3652 GCA_047516345.1 Dehalococcoidia bacterium
GCTCCAAGGGGGCCAAGAGTCCGGACGAATGGCGGCCACCCAACGAATCGTACTGGTGCGAATACGCAGTGGCCTGGATCACGGTGAAGCAGACCTGGGAATTAACGGCTACGCCACCGGAGGCACTCGAAACCAACGTGAAACTGGGAACGTGCGCCAGTCACCCTCGGCTAACGCTGAGACCTGCCGATACGCCCCCAGCGCCTGTAGAACCAACGTCGAGTCCCACAGCGGCCGACACTTACGCGGACTGCGATGCGGCAGGGGAAGCGGGAGAAGAGCGTGTGCAGGGAACCAACGGACCGGGCCGAGGTTTCCCTCAGTCGAAAGTGCCATCTGCCCGTGATGGCGACGGCGATGGGATAGTGTGCGAAAAGTGACGACGGTCGAGGTTCTGAAGCTAATGGACACAGCTGAATTCACGGAGAGTGCTCGTGGCCTCTCTACAACAAGGTCCAAGCATTCATTTCGTCAAGTCAATTCCATGGACTGGAAGCGCCTCTTGCTTGACCATGCCATGGCTCCAGTACTTCCGGCATCTGAGGTTGTTCGTGCTGGAGAGGATAGTGGGCTCGTCGAATGGGTGGCCTGGATACGACATCGCTATCGGCTTGGCAAGACATAGCCGATAGCGTTACCACCCACGATCGCTCCCGATTTCTGCCCAGCCACACCTTGTATTCTATTGAGCTCCATTCACAACCCCCCGATCTCTTGATAATCACTAATGACTCGGACCCAAAGACGAGAGGTATCAACGAACAGATCGTGGCCGACTTATCTTGCAAACGCCTGTGCTTGCCTGAGGGCTCCAAATGGCTCAAGAGCCTTAATCACCAGCTCCCCGACGTTGCCGCACATCACCACGTCCATGTGTCCGTAGGCCACCTGCACCGAGTAGTCGTTGGTGCGGTATCTCACCAGCGACAGGGAGACGACACGGCTCACCTGTCGTTGGCGTCATAAGGCACGGCGGGGAGCGGCAGCAGGGCCATCGGCGGTCGCGGTCAATCCGTTGGGCTCTCCCGGTGCGGTAACCGAAGACGTGGTTTCGACGAGTGCCGCCGGGTTATCGGAGTCGATGTCCGAACAGCCTGCGCTGTTGCACGCCGTGACCCAGTAGTAGTTGCGGTTGGTGTCAGGACTGGTATGGGTGTAACTCGTCCCCACCACATTGTCGGCTAACTCCTCACAGCCATTAAGTTCGCCTCGCCTGAACGAACATCTGGGACTCCTAGAGTCGTCATAGTAGACCTTGTAGTGGGTAGCCCCTGCCGACGGATCCCAAGAGACGATTATTGTCGCGTCCTGCCGTGAATAGCGCTGGTTGGGCGAATTGCCGGGTACCACGCCAACGGTTATTTTCACGGAAGATGAGCAGTTGTTGGTTGTGATGGTCTCATCGGAGTCTGCGTCCACGCACGCGCCGTACGGTCCAACCTGTTTACGTGGAAGACTTCGCGGCGCAGGCGGTGGAGGCCGGTTCAAGGGGTGAAAACATCATCGCTTTCGCTGCCGGGCCGGACACGTTCGCCTTCGAGGCTATGCTGCACCTGCTGACCTCCTCGATGGGCGTCAGAAGGAGGTTCCTGCACACCCCTCCATCCGTGGGTCTCGCCCTGACCCGGCTGGCGAGCCAGGATGACCACGCCTGCGCTAATCGAGTACGTCATCGTCCACGAGTTGGCGCACCTGACCGTCAAAAACCACTCTGCCGATTTTTGGGGGTTGGTGTCCGAAGCCATGCCCGATGCCCAGCACAGGCGCAGAAGCCTGCGGGAGGCCGGCCGAACGCTCCCCCTGTGACTCCTGAGTCAGACGCCTGAAATCCGCCGGTGTCCACCTCACCGTGCAGCTTAACCTGCCCTGTCCGCATCGACAGACCACTGGGCCGCCCGAAGCAACACGCTTGCTGCCATGCGGCCATCAGACCTAATGATCTGCTGATCCACGCTGTCCACGACCACGTCTACCAACCTTGGAAGCTGGCCGAATAGGGTCGCCATCCAATACCCCGCGTGCAAGTGGACCAGGCAAGAATCTGGGGTGCCCGTGCAGTCCGGGACCGGTACGGAGGTCCGCACACACATAACTGACCAGCCAGTGTGTTGTCTCTCAGAAAAACCGCTCAATTCTGGAGTCCGCACTATCGCAAGAGTCGCGTCGGAGCGATTTCTCGATTAGTTGGAGGACCATTGGGCCTGGTCGGCATCGCCCAACTGGCTCTATCCGCTCACATTTCGACTGAGTACCGAAACGCTCGCAGTACAGTACCGCTTGGCCCACCATCGTGCACGGTAGACAGAACCGTCTTTGAACTTTGGCTAGGGGCACTGTGATCCCTGGCGCCGCGACCCTTACGGGGAGTTCGAGCCTCTTCGGGTGAGCCGAACCTGCTGTGCGAGCGTCTCGCTCGTCTCCTGCGTGGGCGGAGCGGCAGTCCACTCCTCCTCCCCCGCGATTTGGTGCCGGGCCTCGTAATCGTCCGCCCGGTCCTCTGCCGTCCACGAGATCGTGAAGTTCCCTCCGCCAGGGACACACTCAAGGCCTGACTGCGATCGCAAAGAGCTTATAGCGCGTACCCGCTGCTTGGTTCCCTGAGTAAAGCCGGACACCAGCTCGACCACCTCGGCGCCTTCTGGAGTAGCGGATTCGCGTGCCGCCTCTGCTGCCTCGCGGTACGCGGTCTCTACCTCTTGCTCCGGTCGTACCCAACCCGTGCAGACGATCCGAGCCCTAACAGCGCCTGTGCACTCAGCAGCAAGCCTGCCGGTGTGGCGGCCTCTTGTCCCGCCACCATCGCATCGCGGTACGCGGCCTCTACCTCTTGCTCTGGTCGCCCCCAACTCGCAAGGGCGACCCCGAAGTTGAACAGCGCCCTCGCTGTTTCAACCAACCCCTCCGGCGTTCAGGGTGGCCGGATGTCCGTGAATAGCACTGGCCTAATGACCCTGATTATCCACAGGGCCCCGTGCGAGAGAGGGAAACCTGCGCCTGTACGATGGCGACAAGTCCGACGGCCCGCTTGTACGATGTGCGTCCGCATGAGCCGGGTGTCTCGGCATGGGGCGCGGGGTATTCCGCACTCTTCGGCTCAACAGACCAACCCGACTAATGGATACGCTGACAACGGCGGCCTGAGCCTCCAGCCTTTTGAATGACGTTTCAGCAATGAGCCAACGACCTGATTTTTCCGAGACCTTCTACAAGCGTCACGCACGGCGTTACGCAGAAGTAAGCCACGGCTTTCTTCAGTCCATATATAGCAACGTCTCCCATTCGGGGCTCAGAGGAGATACGGACCTGATGGACCGGCTCCAAAGAGCTGGTTCCCGCCGGGTCCCGAGGGCTGGACGCCGGTTGCGGCGCGGGCGCTCGCGATGTCTTTTTCTACCGACGAAAGGGGTATGACATCTACGGGGTCGACGCTATAGAGGAGAACCTCAAGGAGGTGCGTAGGCTTCACCCGGAGATTGCTCAGCGGGTGTCCGTCGCCGACCTCCTCGAGCCTCTCAGCTATCCGGACTGCTCATTTGGCTTCATCCTATGCAACGCGGTCATCCAGCACATCGCTCCACACATAGCCTTAGGAGTTACCCTGCCGGAGTTTGCCAGGCTTCTAGAAGCGGGGGGCGTTCTGCAGCTTATGTTC
>JAKZUY010000016.1:0-11699 GCA_047516345.1 Dehalococcoidia bacterium
GCGACGTATACCGCGACGGGGACCTCCGATTCCAGGATGCTCTCGACAATCTCACGCGTCGAATCTAGTAACCCGCCTGGCGTGTCCAACTGGATAACAACCAGCGACGCCCCGTCCTTGGTGGCTTTGCCGATTCCGCGCGCGATATGGTCGGCAGTCAGGGGATCGATAATACCGTCGATCTCGATGACGAGCACATTCGGGCCATCCGCCAAGACCGAGTCGGGGGGCTGTAACGCCAGTATGGAAGTAGCCGCAGCCAATGCCAAGATCGCGACGCAGAGGCGCATGGACATCCTCATCCCGGAGGAGTACGGCGTTGATGGGGCGTCCTTACTACTCCGTTCCCACCTTAACAAACTATCTCAAAAAGCTGTTGCGGGGTCTCCTGGCCTCCTGGGCGGGGAAAGTTGAGCGCGGCTTCCTTTAACGGAGGCCGCACATGGGCAAGACGAGCGAGAAGCTCTTGCCCGCCCGCCGCTGGGCGGTCGAAAGGACCGTCTCTTGGCTCTCAAAGTACCGCGCCCTGCTCGCGCGCTACCAGGAGAAGGCCGCCAACTACCTCGGCCTGCTCCAGTTCGCCTGCGTCCTCATCTGGTTCAAGCAGTACTACAGATTGACAAACATTTACGCTTCCCCCAGGAGTACCTTTTTGGACATCCTCCAAGACCGAAATGAGGCTTACGCTTCAGAGTGACGGTCGCTTACGCCCGCTCCAACGGCGACTCTTTGGACGCACTCCGGGGAGACTGCACAAACTCGTACCGACGGAGCACTGGCTGCGTTGTAGTTGGGCAGACGGGTGCCCAACCAACCGGCAGGTCTAAGGAGGCCGTCGACTCACCATTTGCCTAAGCCGTTTGGCCTTGCATATGGTTCAGGAATGCGGCTTGAGAGCTATAACCTCGCCAAAAGCGAATGCTCCGAAGGCCCCTGCGTGGTCTCTCCACTCGTCGAGGCCCTGCCGCCACTCGTCGAACTGTTGGTGGGTCGCCAGCCCGTATGTCGTCGCCGCTGCTATGACATTGGGTGAATAGAACCAGTCGCTTATAAAGCCGTGAAGAAAAGCAACGTCTTCGGCTGTACTGAAAAAGTCGAATGAAGCGCTCGCCCTTATATCCGAGAACCCGGCCTCAAGGAACGTGTTCTTCAGTTCCTTCCCCATCTGGGGATGGCCGCCATTGCCCGCGAGAAGGTTCGAGAACACTCTCCACGCGGCGCTCATGCCCTCATCGCTGGGCTCCAGGAACGAGGACTCGACGAACATTTCACGGATTGCGATGATACCGCCTGGTTTCAGGACCCGCTTCACCTCGGCTAGTACTGCCGCGGTGTCCGGAACGTGCATGAGAACGGCATGGCAGTGTGCGGCATCGAAGGAGTTGTCTTCGAATGGAAGATCAGTCACGTCGCCAACGTGGAACGTCGCGTTGTCGTGTCCACCCGCCGCTGCGGCGGACCGGGCCATGCCGATCTGCGACTCTTCCATGTCGATGCCGTGTACCTCTCCGGGTTCTACTGCCCTGGCCAGGCCGACCGTGATGGTTCCAGGCCCACAACCGAAGTCAAGAACGCGCAGGCCGGGCTTGAGATGTGGCATCAGATATGCGGCATGGGTCTCCGCGCTGCGTCGATCGAGAAGCTGCAGGAACTCATCGCTATAGCCCATCGTGTAGTCGGGTGTCGGCGATGTTTGGTCTGGCATGGTGACTGACCCCTGTCCGCGTCCATTGTTGTCAAGTCTTTACCGTAACCCAGATGACATCGTGCAATCCATCCAGGCTTCCTGCAGGGATGTGACGCCTGGGGTAGTTAGACAATGCGAAACGCCCTCTTTTATGGTTCCGGCTATCCTCACGGCAATCAGGTGAAGTTCTTGGTTATCCAGTCCCACGCCGCCGCCAGCCATCCCTGCCACCAGGCGATGCCGACGAGCGCTATCAGTGCGATTACAACAACGCAACTACATAGGCCACCGCCGTCCTCCTCCTCCGCCTCCTCGTTCTGCTGGAGTTGGCGCTCGCGTTCCCTGTCACTCTCCTGGCGTCTGTTCTCCTGGCGTTCGCGGTCGCGCGCTCTGGCGTTCGCGTTCGCTGTGTTCCCGAAGTGCCCGGTCAAAAGCTCGATATAGTTTTTCCTCGTCTAAGTCCAAAGTCGACTCCCCTGCTGAATCTTCCGGTGGGCCTTATAACAAGTGTTGAAGCCCGCCCTCATGGTCTGCCCATGGACGTCGGTCCACGTTTCTGCCCCAGACAACCAATACGCAGTGGCCGTTGATCCACCGGACGCAACGCCGTCATGGTGACCCGCGTGGACCTGGGTGGTCGCTATGGCTTTAACAACTACGAGGCTGTCGCCAGGAGTGAGGCTCTGATGGCCCTGGGTGATTACTTCAGTGGCCGGATTACCGGGGAAGACAAGATAGAGGGCATCGTACTCTGCTTCTCGAATCGACTCAATCGAGCATTCGTTTTGCAGTCTCCCTTGCCTCGTCCAGGGTGGTGACAAATTGGTCTTCGGGTACGTGCCGCAAAACGTTGAGCGCCCGAAGGGTAATCTCGGGTGTCCCCTCCAGGCCCATCACGATGCACCCGGTATCCTCAGCCATGGCGGTATCGATCATTTGCTCCACGACCAGGGCTGCACTGTCGTCCATGTATACGGTGTCGGTAAAGTCCAGGATCACGACCTCGTGATCCCGGATGTCGAGGCTGATCGTGTTGATCAGCTTGTTGGCGGAGGCGACGGAGAAACTCCCCCTGAGCGCTACGAGGCCAACCCGCGCGGAGAAAGCCTCCGTCTCGTCTACCTCCTCCTTACTTGCCAGGAAAGTTCGGTCCAGCAGCGGGACGGAAACCACGCTGTCCAGTTCCAGGCGTTCGAACTGGCGCGCGCTGGCCATCATAGCGGCGATCAGCCCTATCGCCACGGCGGTAACCAGGTCGAGGAACACCGTGAGGACGAGAGTGATCATCATCACGAAAAGGTGTTCCCGCTGTACGCGGTGGACCCTGGTGATGAAGCGCCAGTCTATGATGTCCCATCCGACCTTCATCAGGATGCCTGCAAGAACGGCGTGTGGAATCGTCTCGACGTATTTGCCCAGGCCCAGTACCAGCGTTAGAAGTATGGCCGCGCGCAGAACTCCCGATAATTGTGTTCGTCCGCCGGCGCGTATGTTGACCACCGTTCCCAACGTGGCGCCGGCGCCGGGCAGTCCCCCGATAAACCCTGCGACCATGTTGCCGATGCCCTGGCCAACCAACTCCCGGTTAGGGTTGTGTCGTGTACGGGTCATTGCGTCGGCGACCAGGGAGGTGAGCAGGCTGTCTATGGAGCCGAGCAGCGCGATTATCAACGCGGGCTGTACGGCGCCTGTCAACACATCCAAGGAGTAGTCAGGCAGCGCGAATTCAGGGAGGCCGGCCGGCACGTCGCCGATCACCGGCGTGTTGGTCAACCACAGAACGCCCATGAGCGTTCCGGCGATCAGCGCCGCCAGGGTGGCGGGCAAGAACTTCTTGAGTTGACTGGGCCAGAGGACGCCCACGCCGAGGGTGACGGCCGCGATAGCGAACGCGCTGAAGTTGACATTATTAATCACGCCCGGCAAGGCTTGGACCGCCGCCATCGGTCCGCCTTCCGCGATTGACGCGCCCAGGAAGGGCAGGAGCTGCAAAAGTATGATAATTACGCCGATGCCGGACATGAAACCGGATATCACCGAGTACGGCGTGTAGGCTACGAACCGGCCGATCCTGAGCACACCCAACAGGATCTGAATCAGGCCCGCCATGATGACTATCGTGAACGCCCCGGCGAGGCTGTTGGCATGGGTGGTGACTACGACCGCCATCGCAACGGCCATGGGTCCCGTGGGGCCGGATATCTGAGACCGCGTGCCCCCGAACACCGCCGCGAAGAAGCCAACCGCGATCGCGCCGTAAATTCCGGCGACCGCCCCCAGACCTGACGCTACGCCGAATGCGAGCGCAACGGGCAGCCCCACCACGGCTGCCGTAACGCCGCCAAAGAGGTCACCGCGGAGGGTATTGAAGTCGTAGTTTAATTTAGAGAGCATTCGATGACTTCGCGGAATACCGATCCCAAGGTATCCGTCCCAACGTCCCCTGCCGGCGTACACCAGCGCCCAGGACATACTTCGTTGCGGTTAAGCCTCAATTGGCCCTCCCTGAGACCATTGTTGCTTGCGCCTGTATTGGGAACAGTGAGGCTGCTCAGCCTATAAGGGGCATGATGCTCAACGTCTCCGCCGATTCGAAGGAAAAGCAAGCCAAAGGTCTACCCGTGGGTGGTTTCGCCGCGGCGATTTCGTAGACGGGTACGCAGCGGTACCGGAAAGCGGTCTCGCCAGCCGGGCCGGCGGGTTTGCGAACGCATTCATCAACTTTGCCCACTATGCAGTTTTCACCGCGGCCAACGGCGATCTCTGCCCCAGAGTTGCCGCGATGACGGCCGGGGACTAATGTAGCAGACGAGACCGGAGACGGAGAGACCCCGGGGAGAGAATTGATGGTGTCAGCAGTGGGACCGCCTGAAACGTAGGAGTCCCCTCCCAAACCTGTTGTCACCCTGAGAGCCTGTGATTAAATCCCCCGAAGCCGTCTGATTGAGACTGTTTTCAAAGCTAAATTTAGACTGAAGAACCGCAGGTTTCGCAATAAAGCCACAGCCTCTGAGCGAAGTCGAAGGGTCTGGGGTCAGAGGGGCAGACCGTGCTGTCTGGCAGACGTTAGATTCTTCGACTTCGCTCAGAATGACAGTAATTTGCGCTCAGAATCACTATGGCCTTGCGAAGGCCACACGAGGTGATGAAAGTGGGGTGCCGTCTCGCGGCCTCGGGGAAGGCGGGTTTGAAGAGCCTGTTTCACAAACCACCTGCTTAGTTTCGAACTACGCGGTCGGGGAATAGATTCCCGTTTTCACGGGAATGACGAAATTGGAATACGGTGCCGTACCTCATAATTCTGGCGAAAGCCGTAATCTAATGGATCGTGATTCAGGTGGTCTCAACATTATGAAACATGCTCTTGAAACCCGCCACTACAATACGACACGGTGGCGGCATCTATTTTCATAGTAATGGCAAACGTTCATGCTCCCCTCCCGCGGTACCGTTTTTAGACACCCTCCAAGAGAAGTAGAGCGCGATGATCCCTGGTATCTCTTCCCTGGTAATAGCATCGTTAAAGTAATCAACCACTGCCGCTATGGCCTTATCCCTATCGGGCACGCCGCTGACGCGGTCTGCTAACCGCGCCTCCCTGCGCCCCCGAACCGCCGGACGAGATAGACGAGCCCACCAGCAGACACAACTACTGCGGCCACTATCGCGACGCCCCACCAGCCAGTATTGGATGTAGGCGGCGGCGGGGCGGGAAGAGCCGCTGTTGGCGTTGGGGGCGGCTTGACGGCGGTAATGCCCGCGGGCGTCGGCACGAGCGTCGCAGTGGCTGTTGGCTCGCGCGTTGGCACTAGAGTTGGTGTGGGGGTCTGAGGGGTTTGGCCGGGCGACACGGCAATCGTGTAGATGCCGCCGTCGAACCCAAGGACATAGACCTCGCCGGCAGTGTCCTCCCCAAACGACGAGATTTCGAATGGGGCGTTGGCCAACTCACCCTGCTCTGTGACGTTGCCCCCGTCGTGCCGAAGACCCCAGATGCGGCCGGAGCAGAAGTCGGCGTACAGATACACGCCTTCGAGCTGGCTCTGGCGCTGCCCGCGGTAGACGTACCCACCGGTGACCGAGCAGCCGCGGCCATGATCATATTCTGCGACTGGCGCTTGCAAGTCGTCGGTGTCACACGATGCGGCGCGGAAACAGCGGGAGCCCTCCATCACGTTCCAACCATAGTTGGCGCCCCGGCGGACGATGTTCACCTCCTCCAGCAGGTTCTGACCGACGTCACCCGTCCACAGGTCCCCGGTCTCCCTGTCGAATGAGAACCGCCATGGGTTGCGGAGCCCGTAAGCCCATATCTCGCCGCGGGCGCCGGCTTCGCCAACAAACGGGTTATCGGCCGGTATGGCGTATGGGGCGCCCGGTGCCGCCTGTTCCGTGTCGATTCGGAGGATGGCGCCCAGGAGCGTACCGGAATTTTGCCCATTCCCGAACGGGTCACCGGCCAGACCGCCGTCCCCCAGCGCGACGTACAGCATCCCGTCGGGACCGAACGCGATCATCCCGCCGTTGTGGTTGGGGAAAGGCTGTTCAACTTCGAGTAGCACCTCCTCGGAGCCGGTGTCTGCCAGTCCGTCGCTGTCGACCTCAAACCTCGACAGCACGGACCGGCGAGGGTCAGCAGCGCTGTAGTAGACGTAGAAGCGGCCGTTGTCGGCGAACGCAGGGGCGAAGGCCAGGCCCAGGAGCCCCTCCTCATTCCCGTCCCGGCTAACACGGGCGCGGACATCGAGGAACACGTCCGACCGATCCGGCGCGTCTGGGTCGATCCGGTGGATAACACCGGCCTGCTCGACGACGTACAACAGCCCGGAGCCATCGCCTGCGGGGGTAAGGAAAACGGGCCGGTCAAAGCTGAGAGCGGGAAACGCCCGCACCAGTTCCAACATGGGAAGCGTGGCGTCCGGGGACTGCGCGGCGGCAGCCGACCCCGGAATCAGGACGAGCAGCAGGAGCAGAGGGACGGCCCGCGCAAGTCTTGAAGAAATGATCGCAGCCCGCATAGGTCGTTAGTGTACGAAGAGGCGCGCGCCCAGTCCACACAAGGGCGATGCCCGGTCATCTCCCCGCGGAGCAGGCCACCCATGCGGCGACGGACCAGGCAGACGGTACTCTCGTAGGGCTAGATGGCGCGGGTTTACTTGAGGATTCGTTCCACTGGCCGGCGCCAAGCCAGGCTGTAGTTGGCGAGTGGGGCGGTTACGGACGATCTCCTGGAGGGGTGATAGTGTTGCTGTCCCGTGAAGCCACATGGTTGATTTCAGGCCGGATGCTCGTCGTCAAACGCGGGGGTGAGGCGCTCTAGGGTATGGCACAGATTGAGTTCGTTGGAGTTGACGGCTGTCATGCCGGTTGGTTCAGCGTGGGTTTCGACCGCTGCGGCGGCTACGAAGTGGCGGTGTTCACGTCGTTTAGCGAGTTGCTGACCCACTACGGCGATGCCAGGCGTGTCTTCGCGGATATCCCGATCGGGCTCCCGCAAGGCCCGGAACGACGTGATTGCGACGGCGAGGCCCGGAAGTTACTCGGTCGTCGCAGGTCAAGCGTATTCCCAGCGCCGACTCGTCAGACCGTGGAACAGGCCGCGGCATCACCGGGAGACTACCGCGGCGCTCTTGAGATCGAGCGTCGTTTTGCCGGGAGAGGAATTAGTAGACAGGCTTTTGCGATAGCGCCAAAGATTGCTGAAGTCGATCGAGTGATGCTGTCTCGTGACGCGAGCGCGACACCGCAGGTCAGGGAAGTCCACCCTGAGCTTTGTTTCTGGTCGTTAAACAATCGCCAACCCATGGAGTTTGGAAAGAAGAAATTGGAAGGAGGTGATGAACGCCTCCGCCATCTTCAAGGGATCGAGCCGCGGTCTGAGGAGATATATGAAGGGGCTTGTTCCAGGTTTCTCAGGAAGGTCGTCGCAAGGGACGACATTCTCGACGCGCTCGTGGCGGCGATAATCGCAACCCGTGGTGAGGACCAGCTTCAAACAGTTCCGGAAGACCCCCCAAGAGACGCCCGAGGCTTGCCGATGGAGATGGTGTATTAGAGGGTAGGTAGAGCAATCCACTGGCTGGCCGGCCTGAACGGGCGGGGTGTGACGTGGGTGGAGAGACTTCGGCGGGCATGCCGGCGGTGGCGTGATTCGACTCCGGCGAACGGCTCCACTACCCAGCACCATCGCATGAAGGTGAGGTGATTCGGACCACCGAAGTCGTCGTCCGTTTCTTGGAGGAACGTCGGCCGTGCGGACTTGGTTGTCCAGCTTCGGGTCCGCTACAGTCCTCTTCAGGCGACCGCTTTCCGATTACAAGTCCGTCAACGACTTGGGATCGTTGACAGCCGCGGATGGGATTGGGTATCTTGAGGACCTACACCCCCTGTGCGCTTCGGCGGCAGGGCGCAAGGCTGCCTTCCGGCAGCCTTAGCTTTTTTGTGGGGATTGCCCGTCATCCGTACCAACGTCTACATTGACGGCTTCAATCTCTACTACCGTGCCCTGGGTCGCACGCCCTATCGCTGGCTGGATGTCAGGAGGCTGGCGCAGCTTCGCTGCCGCAGCACCAAATAAGCCGGATACGCTACTTCACTGCTAAGGTCGCCAACCGCCCCAGCGACCTCACGCAGGCGCAGCGGCAGCAGGCTTACCTTCGAGCCCTGCAGACCGTCCCGGACCTGACCGTCCATTATGGGCACCTCTTGGCGAAGACCAAGCGGCGGCCATTGGCGCGGCAGCCGCAAACCGGCCCGCGCACCGTGGAGATACTGGACACCGAGGAAAAGGGCTCCGACGTCAACCTCGCGTCCTACCTGTTGCTGGACGGCTTCGACGACGAATACGAGATGGCCGTCGTGGTCTCCAACGACTCCGACCTCGAGCTCCCAATCAGAATGGCCCGTACGAGGCTGGCGAAGCAGGTCGGGGTCTTCGACCCAAGCCGCAGACGGAGCTTTGAACTGTATAACGCCGCTTCGTGGTACAGGCCCCTGCGCCAAGGTCCCTTGAGCGCCAGCTTGTTCCCCGACACCCTGTCCGACGCCAATGGACCCATCACGAAGCCCGCCGGTTGGTAACGCTGTCGCTATGTTAGGGTGCTGTCTATCAGGACGAGTCCGCCTATCCGGCTTCAGAGCCCATACCCCGTCGCTGAATTTAATGAGTAAGCAGGATACGCACCACGCGACCTTTGAAAACCTAAACGCCGAATGGGAGCGTGTCCAGGATACGCTGCCTGATCTCTTGGCACTCCGGATGCGCCGTGCTCTGAGTTGGCTGGAGCGGGCTGAGAAAGAGACGGACGACGACGACGCGGCGTTCATCTTCTACTGGATCGCCTTCAACGCCGCATATGCCAAGGACAGGCCGCGTGACCTCGAAATGAGGGAACGGGACCACTTTGCCGACTACTTCGACATTGTTCTTTCTCTCGATACCGATCACACAATCTATGACGCCATTTGGGATAGATTCTCCCAGTCGATCAGAGTGCTGCTAAACAATAAGTTCGTTTATCAGCCGTTCTGGAGCCACCATGCCGGCCGCGGCTACGACAATTGGGAGTACACGTTCGAGAGGAGAAAGCGGGAAGTCCACACAGCTCTCGCTGAACTCGACACTAAGGTCATCCTTAACACGCTGTTCGACCGGTTATACGTCCTGCGGATCCAGCTGATGCATGGTGGCGCCACGTGGCGTGGCTCAGTGAATCGCGCCCAGGTTGGGGATGGCGCCAGGATAATGGCATTCCTCGTACCCCTCTTCGTCGGCCTGATGATGTCCAACCCGGAAAACGATTGGGGTCCTCCGGACTACCCGGTCGTGAAATGACGGCGTCGAGGCCCGTGTGCGTACCATGAAAGGAGGCATGGGGATTGACACCGCCGGGTAGGGGTACTGTTCCCACTTCCGCGCCGCCCAAGAGGTTCATGGGCAGCCCGGGACCCATGTCATAGGCCGCTCGTTATTATGGCTTTGGCGCCGGGCCGAGGACCTTGTGTTTTCTGTCCGCGGTCCGCTCGGCTATTGGCAGCACCTCCACGACCACCCTGGACAGACCCACGACTTCGCCGTCGGCGTCGAAGCTGTAATCGTTTCCGATCGCGCCGCTCCACGCAATGCCGTACATACAGTCGCGGAAGCCGTTCGCATCCTGGTCGTCGCCGGTCTGCTTGAGGCACTCGGCTGCGATGTAGACGTCGTCGTATGCGGATCCCAGGTGCCACGGCAGCGTGACGTACTTGTAGCGCTCCCTGAAGTCTGCCAGAACTTCTTGCGCTTTCTCGTTGTCGGGATCGAGGTCGGCCGTGATGGCCTTCATGCCGGTCGCTGCGTCGCCTGCGATCTCGAGGGCGGTCGTTCCTACCGAAATCGTTTCCGCGTAGATTGGACCTTCGTAGCCCAACTCCCGGGTCTGCTTGATGATGGCCCCCGCGGCGAATTCGGACTGTGGCGCAAGATGGAGCGCGTCCGGGTTCGCCGCGAACAGTTTAGTCAGTTGCGATCTGAAGTCCGTAGTATCCGAAGCGAACCGTTCCTCGGCCACAATCTCTCCGCCGCGTTTCTCGAACTGGGCGACAGAAGTGCGCCTCACACCCTCGGCGTAGTCGGTTTCCTCCGTGATCGTAGCCAATTTGCGGATCCCGTCCGCCCACAGAGTGTTTCCAGTGTCGATTCCCACCTGAATATCGCTGATCTGGGTGCGGAAGATGTAGTCGCCGGCGTTGGCGATGTCGGGGTTGCTCGCAAGGCCGGAGAACAGGATCACCCCATCCTCCTCGGCCAGCGGTGCGACGCCAAGCATGGCCCCGCTGCACGATGTGCCCAGGATGATCTTCAGGCCGTCCACGTCGGTCAACTTCTGGTAGGCGATTATGGCGTCCGCGGCGCCGCACTTGGAGTCCTCGACTATGAGCTCCAGCCTCCGCCCATTGATACCGCCCGCGGTGTTGATCTCATCCACGGCCATCTGCTTGGCCTGATTGGCTACCGTGCCGTAGGTCTCGCCGGGGCCTGTCAGCGACTCCATCACGCCGATCCTGAAGGGGTCCGTTTGCTCTCCGTCGTCACCGCCGCCACAGGCGAGTACCGCCAGCGCAAGAATCGGCATCAGGCCTAGAACAAAAAACCGCCTTTTAGGCAACAATCGCATGATGTTTCTCTCCAGGTGGGCTACCCGCCGGTCCGATAAAGATGTGCGCGAAGTTCTTGATCACGTCCTTGCCGGTCCCTCGATCGCGAGGAGCGGAACGTTATTTCTATATTGAACCAAGTATCCATTGCGCGGGGCAACCACATGTCGTGGGTTCGCGTACGTCTTTAAGTGCAATGCTGTCGGGGTACCGACGCGAGGGAACATCATCGTGCGAACGCATGACCAGTCAAGCAGGCAGAACGGTTGGCCGGAACTCGGCAGGCTTGGCGCCGTGAGCCAGGCCGAGACTGGGGTTAGAACTTTTCAGTGGGCGCCGAACAGAGTCATGGCGAACCGCCATTTCAGTTGATCGACCCGTCGATCGCTATCGCGGTGAAAAGCAGCGCAAGGTAGGCGAGCGAATAGACGTAAGTAATGACGGCCCCTTCAATGCCAGGCCGCCTCACAAGACGTATCGCAAAGTATACGAACACCAGCCCGAGTACCAGTGCAGCGCCAAAGTAGAGCCATCCCACCGCCTGAGTGGTGAAGAACAAGGACGTCACCCCCAGGAGCAGCAGAGTGTATAGGACGATATTCTTCTTGGTCTCCGCGACACCGACCACCACCGGGAGCATCGGCACGCCGGCCCTCGCGTAGTCGTCTTTCAGCAGCAGCGCCAGCGCCCAGAAGTGTGGAGGAGTCCAGAAGAACACGATGGCAAACATGTAGACCGCCGGAAGCGCCAGGCTCCCAGTTACCGCGGTCCATCCGATGACGGGCGGCAGCGCGCCAGCCGCACCTCCTATCACTATGTTCTGCGGGGAGGTCCTCTTCAGGCCCATCGTATAGACGAAGACGTAGAAGAGGGTGGC
>JAKZUY010000017.1:0-9371 GCA_047516345.1 Dehalococcoidia bacterium
GATCACGCCGGCGTTGGCAACACAGATGTCGATTTTTCCGAGTTCGGCGATCGCCTTTTGCGCCGCTTCTGCGATAGATGCCTTGTCGGTCACGTCCGACGGCGCGCTCCCGCTTTCCCGGCCGGCCGCGCGTATCTCGCCAGCGACACTGCAAGCCGATTCGCCGTCGAGGTCGGTAATGAATACGTCAGCGCCTCGTTCAGCCAGTATGAGGGCGATGCCGCGGCCGATGCCCCGGCCTGCGCCAGTAACGAATGCGCTCTTGCCTTCGAGTTGATTTGAGAGTCGGTGTGCCATCGGGTCGTCCCCTCTGCATAACGGCCCCTTATGGGCCCTCAATTGCAGCTTTCATCCTCTCCGCGTTCTTCCTGAGCAAACCCCGCGTGGGGTATTTCAGCACGAATCCCAACAAAGCAAACATGCAATCTGTGATGTAACTGTCCGACTGCGCGTCCTGAAAGTATGCGAACCGCGTGCCTCGCCCGTCCGGGTCCAAAGTGTACGTGACGCTGATTGGGAAAGGACCTTTAATCGTCTTGAAGGCGTACCGCGCAGGAGGATTGAACTCGGTTACCTCCATGGTTATGTCGTTCACCCTGCGGCCGTAGGTGTACTTGAGGTCGAACGTCGCTCCGGCCCTCGGCTGTGCGCCGTCGGTGTATTGTGCCTCGGCGACGTTGCTGACCCACAGTGGCATTTTTTCCGGATCCGAAACGAACTCAAATACGTCATCGACCGGTCTTTCGACGTAAATGGTTACCTCCGCCGCTATGCTGGCCATGTGTACGATTCCTCAACGCGGTTGCCTACAGGCTCCGCGTTAATTCATCTTCGTTCCACCGTTGACGTTGAGCGCTTGCCCCGTAATTTCCGAGGCGTCATCCGACGCGAAAAAGGCAACGGCGTGGCCAATGTCTGTCGGTGTTTGGGATCGTCCAAGGGGAACGGTGCGCGCAATTTGGCGGTCGAAAAACTCACGTGGTGACATCTTCCCGGCCACTGCCGGGTCGTGGCGGTGAGTCTGCAACGCAATCTTCTCCCACATGGGGGTCCACAGCGTGCCGGGGCACACGACGTTGACCGTAATGTTGAATTCGCCCAGCTTTATGGCGAGCGCGTATGTCCACTGAATCGCCGCGGCCTTGGACACCGAATAAGGCATACCCACCGTGCCGGCGTCCGAGCGGATGACGCCTCCGGGCGAACGCCCGCCATGAGACGCAATATTTATGATCTTGCCCGACCTGCGCTCAGACATATGCGGAATAATCGCTTCTGCAGTATTGACGAGGCCGCGCACATTCACCCCGTAGGTGGAGTCCCAGTCTGCGTCTGTGTAGTCACGCCGATCGGAGAACCCCGGCGCCCCAATGACCCCGGCATTACCAACGCAAATGTCGACTTCACCAAACTCTGAAATGGCGCAATCGGTGAATTCGGCAATCGACGCTCTCGAAGTGACGTCGGCGTAGCCGCTGAACGCCTTACCCCCGGCGGAGTTGATCTCATCGGCAACCGATTCGGCGTCCGATTCGTTCACGTCGCAGATTGCGATCGCCGCGCCCCGACCACCTAGTACGAGCGCTATTCCGCGGCCGATGCCCCGGCCGGCGCCCGTGACGATGGCAGCCTTGCCTTCGAGTTGTTGGGCCATGGGATGGGACATGAAATCCCCCTTAACAATGCGATTCCGTTAGACAAGCCGAAGGATAACCCACGGCGCGCGGCAGAGTAAGCGTTATCTCAGCGGTACCGGGGAATGTCGGCGTCCTCGGCTGTAAACTGAAATGCGCAGTCCGCCGCCGCGGGCGCAACAAGCGATCTGATTCCTGTTCGGAGGCCCCCACAACTTGGCAAAGCGGAACCTGCACAACGTCGATCTGGAAACCCTCGTATCCCTCTCCAAGCGACGGGGATTCGTATTTCAGAGCAGCGAAATATATGGAGGGGTTGGCAGCGTGTGGGACTACGGCGCGGTGGGCGTCGAACTCAAGCGAAACGTCAAGGACGCCTGGTGGCGGTCGATGGTTCGCGAGCGGGAAGACATCGTCGGGATCGACGCAGCGATACTGATGCACCCCGAAGTCTGGCGTGCCAGCGGCCACGTCGATTCGTTTTCGGACCCTTTGGTTGAGTGCAGCGATTGTCATCGCCGGTTTCGGGCAGACGACATTGAGTCCATGGCATGCCCCGAATGTGAAGGACCGTTGGCGGAGCCGCGCCAATTCAACCTCATGTTTGAGACGAATATGGGTCCCGTCAAAGATGAAGGGTCGGTCACGTACCTCCGTCCCGAGACCGCACAGGGCATTTTCGTCAATTTTTCGAATATCCAGACCACGGCGCGCAAGAAACTTCCGTTCGGCATAGCGCAGATCGGCAAGTCGTTTCGGAACGAGATAACTCCCGGCAACTTCACGTACCGCACGCGGGAGTTCGAGCAGATGGAGATGGAGTACTTTTGCAGGGAGGGGGAAGACGAGGATCTGCACCGCTACTGGATCGATTTCAGCATGGACTGGTATCGCGGCCTCGGCCTTCGACAGGAAAAGTTGCGCGTGAGGGAACACTCCGCGGAGGAATTGCCTCACTACTCCAAGGCCAGCGCGGACGTCGAGTTCGAGTTTCCGTGGGGCTGGGGAGAGCTGGAGACGATTTCGAATCGAACCGACTTCGACCTCAAGGCGCACGCCAGCCGGTCGGGGAAGGACCTCACCTACTACGACGACGAGCGAAAGGAACGCTACGTTCCGTTTGTGGTCGAACCCGCGATGGGCGCCGACCGGTCGGCGCTCGCCTTTCTGGCCGACGCGTACGATTCAGAGGGCGAAGGCAAGGATCAACGGATCGTCCTGCGATTCCATCCGGATTTGTCGCCGTTCGAGGTCGCCGTACTGCCGCTGTCGCGTAACCCGAAACTCACCCCGTGCGCCCGCCGCGTTCATGATGTCCTACGGCCGGGCTTCCGCACGCAATATGACGATACGCAGAGCATCGGCCGACGGTATCGCAGGCAGGACGAGATCGGCACCGCATTGTGCGTTACGGTCGATTTCGACACGGTAGAAAGTGACGACGCGGTGACGATACGCAACCGGGACACGATGGCGCAGATCAGGGTGCCGATCGACGCCCTTCACGGGGCCATCAACGATCAACTCGAAATAATGCGCAGGGAGTGCCAGGGGTGACCAGCCTCACTGCGTAAGTCATCGGACAAGGGAGACTCGAGTTTGACCAATGCCGCAACATATTTCCACGTCGGTCAGACCGCGTCGATCACGCGGACCATCACCGAGCAGGATGTCATCGACTTCGCCCGCCTGAGCGGAGACGTCCAGCCGCTGCACATCGACAGTGAGTATGGACCGCGTACCCGCTTTAACGGCCAGATTGCTCACGGGGTCATATTGATCGGGTACATTTCGGCCGTATTGGGTGTCGAGATGGCAACGCCCGAAATCACTATGATTTTCCTGGGCATGAACGCCTCGTTCACGAAACCGGTTTACTTTGGCGACACCATAACCACGCGTTGCGAAGTCAAGAAGGTCAGGGAAGACAAGCCAATCGTCACGGTGGAGTGCCACTCCCAGAATCAGGCCGGCGACGAAGTGCTGACAGGTGAAGCGGTGGTGTATGTCGATCCGTACCCGATTGAGGGCGGATAGAGGACCCCGTATTGAACACTACTCAGGCGGGTAAGCCCGTCGGCACTGACAGGATCATGAATGACTAGCGACACTCCGGTCCTGTACGAGTTGAGCGATCACGTGGCGCGCATCACCCTCAATCGCCCCGGTAAGCTCAACGCCATTAACGCTGAGATGCGGATAGGTCTGGCGGAGGCACTTCGCCGGTTCGACAGTGAAAAGGATGCCTGGATCGGGGTTTTCGCAGGCGCAGGCGGCAATTTCTCCGTCGGACTTGATCTCTCAGAGGGGGATCCAACTAGTCTCGATGATGAGGCGTCGAAGTCGATCGAAAACCTGTACGTTGCCCTGTCCGGTATTTGGAAGCCAACGATCGCGCTTGTTGACGGGTACTGCCTCGCGCAGGGCGGGGGCATCGCCTTGGCTTGCGACATTCGCATCGCGACGAGCAAGGCGCTCTTCGGATGGCCTCAAGCCAGGCGCGGTCTCAGTTCGATAAGCGGCCCGGCGATGCTGTCAGCCAAGGCGCCGCTGAACTTCGCGTTGGAGTTCCTCTACACAGGTGACTTTGTGGAGGCGGAAACTGCGCGGGAGTTGAAGCTCGTTAATCGTGTTGTTGACGCCGCCGAACTTGAAAGCGCGGCCGATGATCTGCTGGCGCGCATCAAGGCCGGCGCTCCATTGGCGATGCGCAATATGAAACGGGCGGCGGTAGAGGGTCAGCGCATGCCGCTCGACCAGAGAGTCCGGATGGCAGGGCAGTACTTCACCGACAACATGGCCACCGCCGACGCCCGGGAAGGCATGAGCGCATTCCGGGAAAAACGAACACCCCGGTTCAGGGGAGAGTGATCGGCGGGTCGCCGAACGGACCCCGGATAACGCAAATGGCCACCAGAGACGACCTGCACGCCAGTTCACAGGATCGGCGTTTGCAAAACATGATCCGGTTATGTGCGGCTGCTCATCCGTACTACCGGAAACTGTTCATGGAACGTGGCCTCACCACTTCCGATTTCCAAACGGTCGACGACCTCCGAAAACTGGGAATACTTCACAAGGAGAAGTTCACAGCCGACCCAGAGTCGTTTCGCCTCGACCTCGAAGGGATCGATGGGTTGTCGCTGGAAGAGACGACGCTGGCTGACGTTATATACACCTCCGGTAGTACGAGCCAGGCAACCCCGTTCTACGACACCGTGCACGATCGGCTTGCCCGCATCGAACACATTCGACGCGGCGCTGAGATTGTCGGCGTCAGCGAATCGGACGTGGTCGCCAACCTCTTTCCCCTTGGCGCTGCCCCACACCAGGGGTTCCTAAGCGCAACGTGGGGCGCACAGGCGATCGGGGCCAGGTTGATTTCCACGCTTACCGGCCGGGCCTATCCGGAATTCGACGTGCGCCGTAGTCTGGACAACGCGGTCCGGTTAGTCGAGCGCCACCAGGCGACGATCCTGTGGGGCATTACGACCTACGTTCGCCGCTTTGTCATCAGAGCGCAGGAGCTTGGAAGCGATCTCGGCAGTGTTCGCTTGGCCATGGTGATGGGGGAGCCATGTCCACCCGGGATGCGTGAGGACATCAGGAGCCGCCTTGAATCGCTCGGCTCGTCAAACCCTGCGATCAGCAACGGCTATGGATTCACCGAAATGCAAGCCCCGACCATGGAGTGCGTCGAATTGGGCCCCCGGCACGTCGCAGCCCCTGAACAGTTCCACTTTGAAGTAACCGACGTCGAATCAGGTGAACCGGCGCCTGACGGAGCGCCCGGCCTGCTCCTGATGAGTCATCTCAACCGGCGCGGCACCGTTCTCCTGCGGTACAGGGTTGGCGACGTTGTGGCGATCGAAAACGGTGAATGCGGCCACTGTGGGCGCACCGGCCCCCGTTTCATAGGCGACCCGTATCGCGCCGACGGCCTCGTAAAGGTAAAGGGCACGCTCGTCGATCCGCAAGCGCTGCACCAGCGTCTTTCGCCGCTGCTCAGCGTCGATGGCGTCTCCGACTATCAGCTGAAGGTCGGCCACGCGGTCGAATCCGACCGCTATTCGGGTGACCGTCTCGCCGTCCGCATAGCGTGCTCACCGGAGGCGCGGGAGGCGGCTGGAAAACGTGTTCAAACGTTGGCAAGTCTTGCATTCGAGTTAACGCCTGAAGTGGAGTTCCTGCCTCAGGACGGATTCGAGGAGACCTCGCAAGACTACAAGTTTCGTCGTTTCGTCGACGACAGATAGACCGGCCGAGTTCGTTTCATGTGCGCCGATATCACGACTGACAGGCTCCGCCCGGGCGACAGGCTTGCGCCCCTGAAACTGGAGCTGACCGCCGAGTTCAACGAAAGTATCGTCCAGTCCGTAGGCGCCGATCTCTCCCGCTACATGGGTAGCGGCGAGCAACCGGGCATCGTGCATCCGGCGTTATTGATTGTGTTCAGCAACCTGACCCGCAGCCCCTCGTTCAGGCTGCCACCCAACTGCGCCGCGATTCAGACGCATGACGACGTGCGGCTCGAAGGGTTGGCGCGTACAGGCGACACCGTCGAAATTGCGTGGCAAGTGGTCGACACGTATACCAGGCGAGGGCGTCAATATCAGGTCATGGACACCCGCGTGTCAGACGCGGACGGGCGTACCGTCTTGACCCGAAAGACGACAAATACATTTATGGGCGCGGGACACCCCGGCGCTGCCTGAAGATTGAGTTGGCATCGTGCTAACGTGCGAAAAGTTTAAGACGGGTGGCTGGATTTGCGGCAGCGCCAATCCGGTTACGTCCTACCAGACATGGCAGTTCTCGGGAGGATGGCCCCCCGATGCGGGCTGGCCTTCGAAGAACGTCCACACCGACGACGAGTTCGCCAGACTGTGCGGCATCCCCGGCAGGGCCGCCTCCGGCGCAATGGTGCAAGGCTACATCGTCGATTTTATGGCCGACATTTTCGGTGTCGAGTGGCTTGGTACCGGCTTGTTTAATCTCAAGTTCGTCGCTCCAGTACGGATTGGGGACAGCATCACGCCAAAGGCTCGCTGCCTTGACGCCAAGGTTGAAGGCGAACAGACGAGATACGAGGTAGAACTGGTATGCGAAGACCAAGGAGGCGTCCCTGTCGCCGTCGGAACGGCCACTGGATGGATGTGATCAGGGGCAAAAAATGAATCGCAGAAACCGTCGTGGGGCGTAGTCTTAAGTTGACCGCAGGCCGTCAACATTCTGGAATCGACAGGACCCGCCCGATCATCTAATTCCTATAAGAATCCCCGTACAACGGCCAAGGCGACGTGGATTGGAATCCCGAAGCAACAGCATGAGGAATAGCGATGAGATTGACTGAGTTAACGGGCGTACACGTTTCCCCTGGCCTCAGGGGCGTTCTGGTAGCCGGAGTCGTGTTAGCTATTGCGGCGTTAGCGTGTGGAGGCTGTTCTTCTTCGGAAGAACCCGGTACGACCGGGGCTGCTCCCACGAATGAAGCAGCAGGGCAGACCAAAATTGCGTCAACTGGCGACGCACCCAAAATTGCCGCCGAAACCTTCGAGCACGGCACTTTTGATCTCGCAGCGTTAGCGGGTCAGCCCGTCGTCGTTAACTTCTGGTTTCCGTCGTGTCCCCCGTGCCGTGCGGAAATGCCGGATCTGCAGGAAGCTTTCGCCGAATTCAAGGACCAGGGTGTCCAGTTTGTCGGAATACAGCAACTCGGCATCGATTCGAAGGCCTCCGGCCTTGCCTTCCTGAAGGAAGTGGGGGTCGAGTACTCGAACATCCCGGACGAAAACTCGGCCATTCAGTTGGAGTACAAAATCCTTTCGTATCCCACGACAGTGTTCCTGGACCGAAACCACGACATCGTCAAGAAGTGGAATGGCCTCATAACCAAGGAAGACCTGCGGGAACAGATCGAGAACATCGTCGAATCCTGATCCTTAGCGAATGTTCGGCAGGGGACAGTCGTGTCGGCTTAAAGCCGTCTCCGCTGTCGGTTCAGGGCAGCGTGCGATAATCGCCGCATGATCGGCGACATTACCGCGATCGACTGGCTGATGTGGCTGGTCCGTTGGATCCACGCCGTTGGCGCAGTTGCGTGGGTAGGCGGCTCCATATTCTTCGCGCTAGTTTTGCGTCCCGTGTTCGCCGCCAATCCAGGGTTGGGGCGCCAGTTGATTGGCCCGATCGCCGGCGTCTACAAGGAGCTGGTAGACGCAGCCGTCATAGCCCTCGTCGTCAGCGGCCTGATACTCATGTTCGACCGCCTCACCGGCAACGAGGTCAGCCCGACGTGGTTCATTATCCTGGGCGTAAAGTTGGCTCTGGCCCTGTTGATGTTCTACCTGGTATGGCGGTTCAGGCGCTCTGGATTCCGGACGACACCCGGACCGGGTATCTTGCGCCGTGCGTCATGGCTACTCGGTTACAACGCAATCGTTGCAATTGGGCTGACGATATATCTGCTGGCCGGCCTGCTGCGTACGCTGCTGGCGACTGCCCTGGCCTGATGATCGCCCACCTCAACCGCGGCGCCAGAGTTGAACCCCTCTTTGATCGAGCCTGGCATTGAGGGCCCTTATCAAAAGGCCATTAACCGGGTGCGTCACGTCGGGCGCGATCTCGGCTAACGGGGCAAGAACAAACGCCCGTTCGCACATACGGGGGTGCGGCAGTATGAGTCCTGGCTCGTCGATGACCTGATCCCCGTAAAGCAACAGGTCAAGGTCGATCAACCTCGGGCCGCCGGGGGTAGTGCGCACGCGCCCCAGGCCCAGTTCGATAGTCAGCAGTACCTCGAGTAAGTCAGCCGGTGGGAGGGGAGTAGCCAGCGATACGACCTGATTGAGGTATTCGGGTTGGCCGGGATCGACTCCCCATGGCGCAGTCTCGTATATCGAGGACCGGGCAACGAGTCGACCCGCTTCATTGAGTTGCTGCCGCGCCGCGGCAAGATTGGCTGCTCTGTCGCCCAGATTGCTCCCCAAGCCGACGTAGCAACCCGATGTTTCAGCCATGTCAGAGACTACTTGTTCGGCAGTTCATGTGGGCCGCGCAGCGCCCCCGCCGTCAGTCCTTCGGACTACCGCGTCCGCCATTCGGACAACTCGCACCATCTCCGGGACGTCGTGGACTCTGACGATGTCGGCCTTGTGCGAGATATTCAGCGCCACGGTTGCGGCCGTGCCTTCCAGCCTCTCTTCAACCGGCAGGTCGAGCACTTCGCCGATGAATGACTTGCGGGACGTGCCCACGAGCACAGGCAATTGAAGCACATGAAATTCCGCGAGGCGGTTCAAGATGTCGAGGCTATGCCGAGCTTTTTTCCCGAACCCGATGCCCGGGTCGATTATGAGATTGTCCTGCGAGACCCCGGATTCGAGCGCGCGTTCGACCGCAACTCGAAGGTCGGCGATTACCTCGGCGGTTGCGTCCTTGTAGTTCGCACGAAAGCGGGTGTGGCCGATAGCCAGCGGCACTCTCAGATCCGCCGCGGTTCCTGCCATGTTCTGGTCAGCCAACATCGAAACGTCGTTGATCATCGCCGCGCCGGCATCGACTGCGGCACGCGCTACGTTAGCCTTGCGCGTGTCGATGCTGATGGGGATCGAAAGATTCGCGTGAAGAGATTCGATCACTGGGATAATTCGACGCAACTCCTCCGCTTCATCGACCGGCTTTGCGCCCTGATATCGTGATGGCGGGCGAGTGGATTCTCCGCCCACGTCGATGATG
>JAKZUY010000018.1:0-5892 GCA_047516345.1 Dehalococcoidia bacterium
GCCAAAAACGCACAGATGCGCGATATGCCGTCGGGTGAAACGAGCGAGTTCATCGTTGCGTTATAACCCGTTCTGTCCCCGGTCACCCTCAGCGACTGTTCAGTAGCCTCCACCTTATTCAAGGCCGAGATCAACGCCGATGCCCGCAATGCTCCATAGCAACACGTCCCGCCCGTTCGACAAGCCCGGCTCAGGCCGCATCCCCGTGAAGGTCATCAACCCCCTAGGCGACGAGGTGCTGAAGATGTTCCGGGTAGGGCGATGTGCCGAATTGATCGTTCCCTCGGCCAAGAAAACCTAGCTGTGGCAAAATGCGTTCTACTAAGGTAGAGTCACACGCCACGAACATGTGTCGCTCGGTTACCCCATGTTGGGCGGGCGTGGACAATGCGGAAAGTGTGATGGCTGTCACAATACAAGATGTAGTCAGGGCAAATCTTGTTCTCCTTGGACTCCGCCTGATCAATACGCCCAATGAGTTGGAAGCCTTCAAAAGCGCTATCAGCACGGATGTTCAAGTTGCGGGGGCCAGTCTGGTCGCGAATATCCCGACTGGCGTTACCGAACCGGGGCGCGTACTTACCCTAAATCGGGACCGAATCACCCTAGAGTTGTCCCCATCACGGGCAGCCATAAACCGAGACTACCCGGAGCGCGGAGACTTGCGCAGGCTGGCCGAAGTGGCCTGGCAGGCGATCAATACTTCGTCCGCTGCAAACGTACAACCACAGGCTTTCGGCTTCAACATTGAACTGATCTTTGACCAGGACTCAGGCACTAATGCATTTGGATACCTGTCGAGACGCCTCTTTGACGTGGAGCATCTTGGGATTACGGGTTGGCAATTCGTTGGTGGCGCGGGCAGGCTCATCTTTGATGACAGTGGACGACGCTGGACGATTAATCTGGAGCCGCGGTTCAACGACAATAATGAGTCAAGGGTGTTCTTGGGCGTGAATTTGCACATTGCCGGGCAAACTCTGCTCGACGAAGCCGGAATAAGGCTCTCTCTAGAAGAGGTCTGGGACAAGAGTCGCGACTTCGTGCCGCGGTTGCACGATGGCAGGGATCGCCATGCTTGAGATAGGCACCATCCCACCTACCGTCAACAGGCGCCAACAGATACCGGAAGACAAGCTGATAGGCGAGTTAGAAGAAATCCAGTTAGGCAACGTAGTAGGCGTCGCCGGGCAGAACGTAGGCTCCTTCATTCTGTCTGAAAATGCTGAACGCCAGATCGCCTCCAATGCTCAGGTCTGTGGCAACCTCCTTATGGACTACTGGGAGCCCTACGTTCATGTAACTTACCCGAGTAAGTTTTCGGCAGTTAAGGACCTCGATAGTGCCGACTGGGCAGCGGCTTCAATTCAACGGAATTGGAATGAAGACGTTCATGTCGAGCGACTATATGATTTTTCATGGACCAATTCACCTGGCTCGTGTTTAAGACACATAAGCGCAATAGCATTCGACACATGGCCGGATGTAGACGTTTTATTTGATACTGAACGTGTCAAATCAGACCCAGCCATTCAGTCCTTCAGAAAAGGACTGAATGGCGTGTATCCTGATCCCCGCGTAACAGACATGGCCATCCGCATCACGGCGGCAGCATTAGCCAAGACTGTGGAACCCGAGATTACGGTTGACGTGGACGGTGCATTGTCGTTTGACCTGAGATTAGCCAGCGGGTTGCTGATTCTCGCAGAGTTGGATTTGTTTGGTGAACTTGACGCCAGTGTATACGACGATCGCGAGGGCATTCTAGTCCGGCGTCTGCCACAGACGACCGAATCGGAACTGATCGGCTTGTTCTAAAGGGGCACCTTGCCAGTTCCTGAAGATGACGTCGTATGCCGATTCATTCGTCCGGACGATTGGAGCAACCGGGATAACAGGCCTAGACCTGGAGCCTTCAAGCAGGCTGATCTCTCGCTTTGGCATCGGGATCGCCTGTTGTCACGACAGGTTCTCCTTGAAGATCTCCGTGTAAAACATCTTTCAGGTTATGGCCAAGCCCACCACGTAGTCGCCGACTACTTGAAATTTGCGCGGAAGGCGGAACAGCATGAGGGAACGCCATTTCGAGTCCAAGTGGAATGGCGCCCCGAAGACAAGCATGTGGACGAGCCATGGCGACGGTGGCGGGATGCCCATGTCCAAGTAGAAGCTATAGAGGGTCCTACTAAGTTCCTCGTGGAATTCCGACGACTCCTTGCATTGAATTCGCGATCCTCAGTTCCTCCGGACTATCGCTGATCGCCGCATCCAATGAAGCGACCCTTTAACGCGTAAAGATTGTGCCGGTCACGTACTCGGCATCGTCGCTCGCCAAAAACGCACAGATGCGCGATATGCCGTCGGGTGAAACGAGCGAGTTCATCGTTGCGTTATAACCCGTTCTGTCCCCGGTCACCCTCAGCGACTGTTCAGTCGCCTCCACCTTCAACGGAGTGTCCACCGACCCCGGCGCGATGTCGTTGACACGTATCCCGAACTCGGCCAGCCGCTGTGCCATCACCATGGCCAATCCGTGCACCCCGCCCTTGCTGGAACCATAGGCGAACGACGAACTGCCGCCCTTGACCCCCGCGCCGGACGCCGTCAGGACAATGGTCCCGTGGCGCTGCTTCCTCATGAATGCCACAACGTGCTTGGCGATCAGGAAGGATCCCTTCAGGTTTATGTCGATCACCATGTCCCACACGTCTTCAGTGAATTGGTCCAGATCGACCGCCACGCCGTCGAGAATCCCGGCGAAGTGGAGCAGCACGTCGATGCCACCAAGCCACGACTCGGCGGCGATCACACCACCGGACACGGCCGCTTCGTGCGCAACGTCCACGTGCCAGTAGCGCGCGTCTCCGCCGGCCTCGTTGATGTCGGCCGCGGTCTCGATGCCGGCGCCGTCGTTTACGTCGAAGACCGCGACGCGCGCCCCGTATGCGCCGACTCTGAGCGCAGACGCCCGCCCGATGCCGGTGGCCCCGCCGGTGACGATGATGCGCTTGCCCTTCAAATCCATTTCAACGAATCCTCCGATAAAAATCGCATCTTCTAATTCTAGGGATTATTGAAGACAATGCCCGCCGCATCGGCGGCGCTGCGCAAACCTCTGGCAGCGACCGGCACCAACTCGTCCGGCAGATGCTCGATCAAGACGTGGCCGACGGGGCAGACCGCCTGCATGCCGGTCAGAAATTCGTGTTGGTCCAGCAAGCCGCGCCCGATCACTTCCTCTTCGAAGCGCGGCAACAACGCGTCGACGAGCCGGAAGTCCTTGGCGTGGGCGCCTACGATGCGGTCCGGCAGCAGATCATAGAACTCTCGCTGGAGTGACGTTGTGTCGTACGCCTGTTCGATCGACCCGACGAAATTGACCGGATCCATGTTCAGGCCAAGGTTGGGAGACCCGACGGCGTCTATGAAGTCCCGCACCCGGAGCGCCGAGTAGAGCGGGCACACCACGCCGCCCTCCACGGCCACCGTTACGCCCTCACTCTCCGCCGTTGCACAAATCTGCCGCGCAGAGTCGACGAGCCGGTCGAACACCTCCTGCGACCGATTGTCCGGGTGCGGAAACCACGGGCTGCCGGGATTCAGGCTACCGGGTCTCAGGTACGTGTCCGGCGCGCCCAACTCGACCGTCACACCGCACATCCGCTTAACGAACTCTATGGCCGCCGATCTTTCGTTGTCGTCAACTGCGACGAGCCCGCCCCCGTAGTTGCCCACCGTCTGCCCCATCGCGACGCCGTGCTCTTCGAACAGCGCCCTGAGAGCCCCGGCGCTCGCAGGATCGAGGTCGCGTGGATCGTCTACACGTACTTGAAGAACGGCGAATCCCAGGCTGCGCACGTTTCGCAACACGTTCGCATCAATGGCGCGCCAGTCACCGTCTACGAGGCCGGATATGCCAAGTAACAACCCTGCTTTCCTCCTTGCCGGGGTTCGCCTTCACGGCAGGACCGGTCTCCGCGGCCGACTCCTGGGCGGTCACGGTGAGCTCGTCTCACCCCGCTGCTCGCTCTCCAGACGGGTTTTGAGGACGCCAAGGCCAGTTTCGATGATCCGATTGATCTCGTTTCTAAATACATCGCGGACCGCTGTCCAGCGGGCGATCGGCCCATCAGCAGAAGTCTCGCAAATAATCGTAGTCCGGCGATAGTCGCCGTCGATCCTGAACGCGTGCCGTGTGGTCGAGAACCACGAGATCGATTCCCAGCCGAATTCCCGTTCGGCGCGCTCCCTCTTGATACGGCAGGTCAACGACAACACCTTCCGGACGCGGTAGCTGAATACGCCCATTCCTTCGTCGCTCACCCAACTAGACGCATCGATCTCCGGATGCCAGTCGGACCACAGATCGACGCGGCTGATCCAGTCCCACACCATTTTCGGTGGAGCAAAGACCTCTATCTCGTGGCGGGTCTTAATTTCGGCGGATTGATAGCGATACGAACTCATTGGCCATGCGCCGTGCATCCGGCAAATGTCATCGCCGCGCTACGTGAGCGTAATAGCGTCATACAGTACAGTCAAACAGACGCAGCCGGGCGCGCCACTCTGCCAATCCGACAGCCGGGGCGAAGCCGTAGGGGCGCATCGGTCAGTCCAACAGGGAGCGGTTCGATGGTCACAAAAAGCGGGCGGCGATGGACGCAGATGGTGCTCGCCGAGCACGAACAGTCCGAACGCGTCATGGCAGACCTGCCGCCCAGGGACTTTTGGAGCGGCCTGTCGCACAGGTTCATACCGCCGCGTCCCGGAGAGGGCGGGCGCGACGAAACCCTCGTCGCCCTTCTCGACATCGTGCGGCCTGAGCACACCGTGATGGACGTGGGCGCAGGGGCGGGACGCCTCGCCATGCCGCTGGCCCGACATTGCCGCAGCGTTACGGCCGTCGAGCCGTCCGAAGCGATGCGCGCCCGGCTCGCAGAGATGGCCGAAGTGTGGGAGGCCAGCAACCTGTGCGTGATCCCGGAAAGGTGGGAAGATGCGTCCCCTGACCACGAAGACGTCATTTTCTGCGCCCACGTCATCTACACCGTGACGGGCATAGAGTTGTTCACCGCCAAGCTCGACCGATACGCGCGGGAACTCGTCGCTGTCATCCTGTTTGAGAAGCCGGCGGCCATCAACTACTTCCCCCTCTGGGCCAAAGTACACGGCGAAGAACGACTTGCCCTGCCGTGCGCGCCGGAATACACCGGCGTGCTGACGGAGATGGGCATCGACTTTCAGGTACGCCGGCTGCCGGCGTGGCCTCCGGAGCCCCTCCCCGATCCGGAAACGGCCGCCAACGAATGCATGGCGAGGCTATTCATCGAACCCGGCTCCGAAAAGACGGCTCGCCTTAACGCCGTCCTCTGCGAGAGCTTGATTGAAGTAGACAACGGCTTCCATTTCTCATGGGCCGAGCCCAACACGCCTTGGCTAATCACGTGGGCACCGCAGCTTGGCGGGCAACAGCAATCCACTGAAAGAAATCGTTGACCACGAACAACGTCCACATCGACGACGAGGTCCCCGGCGCCGAGAAGTTGGCCAGCATCGAGGATCGCATCCGCGAACTGATCGAACAAGGCAGCGTCGATCTCGCCGCAGGCGAACTGAACGGGCTGCGGCCTCCCGACTGCGCCGCTGTGCTCGAAGACCTCGAACTCGGGATGCGCTGCATGTTGTTGGCGGCGGCGGGTGGACGGATGGCCGCCGAGGCGTTCGCCCACATGGCGCCGCCGGATGCGGCTGAGGTGATCGGGCACGTTGGGCCCGAACGAATGGCCGCCATCCTCGACCTGTGCCCGCCCGACGTGGCCGCCGACATCCTGCGCAGGTTCGAATGGGAGCAGGCCGGCCCCGTTCTCGGGCAGATGAGTGATCGCAAGGCGA
>JAKZUY010000019.1:0-6000 GCA_047516345.1 Dehalococcoidia bacterium
ACCACATTAGCCGACCAGTTCGGAAGGATCTGCCGCCGCCAATCCATGGTTCTTCATTCGAGCGACAGCCTCGCGATCAAAGCTTGCGAATACGGTCGCGCCAAGCGTTTCGCCCTGATAGGCGATGACGCCATGAGCGAAGTCTCCCCCCGCCTCCAATGCGGCCAAACCAACATCTACTACGGGTGGCTCGGTGACGACGGCGTCAACGGCGACTATGGCCGTGATGGTCTCGGCGACCTCGTCGCCGCTGAAGCCGTACCCGCGTCGTAAGACCCATGACAGTTCGCAGAGCACCGGAACCGGCACCGTGACGACGATCGCTCGCCGCAGCAACGCTTGGGCGATTGCGGCTTGATCGAGATCGTCCTCGACGACCGTGTGAACCAAATGTTCGTATCCGCCGTGATGTTCAAGAGTCGCTCGCCCACCCGGACGCAGCGATCTCGTTTAGTTCCTCGACGGAGAGCCGCGGGGTTCCAGGTCTTGCCAGCATGCCGAAAACTGATTTGATCGGCGTTCCACGTTGCGGCTTGAGCTGTAATCGCCCGTTGTTGAGCAAGTCCACTTCGAGCTTGTCGCCAGGACGCACGCCGAGATGCCTAAGCAACGGCTTGCGTAGGGTGATTTGTCCCTTGGCTGTGACGGTAACGACGATTGTCATGACTGCGCTCCTGTGACCCGCCCAACGTAAGGCATTTTGCCTTTCATTCAACTGGCGTTGTGCTGTCTGTGTCGTGCTTGTCACGCGCGTCACACGCCGCCCCGCAAGGATGCGGGCGCCCAAGGAGCGCGCTCCGCCCAGGATCTCGGATTGGTCGCGAAGGCGATAGCTCACCTCGTCCGCACCTGCCGATGGCCGCTCGCGCAGGCCTTCGCGTCCGTCGCGCCGGTACCGGGACTTCGTGAAGTGCCCCATTATTATCGTCGGTCCCAGGCGGCGGACGTAGCGTGTGAGGAGCCCACTATATCCCTGCGGGGACGCGCCTTGCTACAGATGCCATCGGACGCGCTGAAGTGCCATAGACTTGGGGACACGACACTAGATTCAGAGCAGCCAGAATTGACGTGGAACCGGATCGTAGACAATGCCCGTGTGCATGACCTCCAGATTGTCCCAATACACCTTTTGGGCCCTGCTGGTCTTATCGCACGCCGCTGTAGCGGCGGAATCCGATGCACAAGGGGCGGTTTTTGACGATGAGACCGATCGTTATCACGTCTATCCGGGGGGTGATATCCAGGCCACACTCGAAGCCGCAGCGGAGAACAGCAAATACAAGACCATCACGGTACATGCGGGAACCTACCGGCCCGACAGCGCCAGGCAGGCGTTGATCTGGTTCAATCAGCGCCACGACGGCATTTTGCTTCAGGCTGAAGGGGAGGTCATTCTGACCGCCGCCAACCCGGACATTGCGAACGAGGCCGATGCCGGTTTCCCGGCCGTGGTCAATCACGTGGTCTATTTCGGCGACGGCATTAGCCGCGAGACGGTGTTCGATGGTTTCAAGATAACCGGAGCCAACGGTTTTCTGACCTACGACGGGCCGGGCATCGAGTCCAGCAAGAGACTGCGGAAAACGCTCTTCTTCTACCGGGATGGCGGGGGTATCAAGATATTCGGCAAATCCTATCCAACCATCCGGAATATCGAGGTTTACGACAATTACGCAAACCCTTGCGCGGGCGGGATTTCCATCGAACACGGGCCGGACGTGCTCAGCAAGACGCCGGTGCTTATCGAGAACTGCGTCATGCGCAACAATCGCGCCGAGATTACCGGCGCGGCCATTGATGTCCTGCCGTTGGGTAACGCCGAGATCAGGAATTGCCTGTTTATCGGCAATGTCGCCAACGTCGGGTATGACTGGATTAGCGGAGGGCAGCCTTACAATGCGGAACACGGCTCGGGTGCGCTGACCGTTTTCGAAACGGCAAAGGCAACCGTCAGCAACAGCACATTTACCAACAATTGGGCGGGCGTTGATGATCGGGCCGAGGGGAGCACGTACCGCAACAACATCTTCTGGAAGAATAATCTTCCGGGCGGAATCGCCGAGGGTGCCCGCTACGAGATAGATATAGTCAATTCAGGCGGCTTGGAAGGAAATTTTGTCAACGGCGATGTGGATGACGTGCAGAACAGCATCGACGCCAAGCGCAATACCCTGGATGCGCCCGACCCGCTTTTCGACGAAAATTTCGTGCCGACGGCGCCCGAATACTCGGAAGTCGGGTACCGGCCTTTTGCGGCTGGCAAAGACGACTGATTCCTATCCCGGTATCGGTCCTGCACCGGGGCTCTGCGGCTCTTCAATTTCCAGCAGGGTATTCATTTTTTTGAGGTCGGAAATGACCTGCCGCTTGCCGGAAGGCCACACAACCCGGATTTCCTCGATCTTGCCGGCATCGCCCAAACCGAAATAGAGCGGCATGCTGCTCTGTGATAAATAGCCGGACTTGCCATCCATCACTTGCACGTAACTGCCGGTATCGGTTTTCAGCTCCACGCGCGCGCCAATACCGGACCGGTTTGAAGTGGTGCCCTTGAGGCTGACTTTGAGATACCGGGTCGTGGCGGACATCGATGTCAGATTATTCACCAGGACCATGGGCTCTGTATTGAACTCATTGGTGACGATGTCCAGGTCGCCATCGTCATCCAGGTCGAATATTACGGAGGCCCGGGTGCCTCTTGCGCCCCAGATTTCCACCAGCCCACGCCTGTCGCTGCAGGCCCAGAACTCTGCATCCTTCTCCTCGTCACAATCCAATGTGAACCAGCGCACCGCCGACAGTTGATTGCGTCTCGGCTCAACTGCCAGGATGAACTCGGAGTCGCGGAACCTTTCGCCATTTTCGTTCAGCAAGACCGAGTTCACGCCGTACCGGAAGGGGAAATTCATGCTGGAGGCTATAAAGACGTCCTGAAAGCCGTCGGCATTGATGTCACCTGTGCTCAATCCCCAGGGCCAGTAGTTCTCGGCGCCAATCCGATCAGAGACCTCCTTGTATATCCCTGAGCTTTCCTGTTCGAAGAAGCTATTCCCGTAAATGCTCGTGTCCTGACGCAGGAGGTCGTCTTCGCCCGACTCGCCGCCGGTGCCGAAACCACCGCGGACGACGATGGCGGCGGCGCTTATCTCTGACTTGGCCTTTTCCCGCTCGACGCCGATGTTCTCGCCCATGTCGGAGTGCATATCGGTGATATAGATATCCATGAGCCCATCGTTGTTCCAGTCGAATATCTTGATCCCCATGGAGCCCCAGGAAGTCTTGGGGAACACTTCCCGGCCCATCCTGACGAAGCGTTTGCCTTCCTGGTTCTGGTAGTACCGGTCATCCCCCTGCATATTGAGTACGTACAGGTCCGTCCAGCCGTCCCCATTGATGTCGCCGGCAGCCGCATCTCCAGCCCAGCCCATGTCCTGCAGGCCAGCTTGTTCAGAGACGTCGGTGAAGCGATTGCCGCCCTCGTTGCGATAGAGGATGCTTTGCTCGAAGCGCTCAGGCTTGAGGTGGCCGGCAAACGCGTCACTGAGGCCGTCGTAGAACTCGTAATCGACACCGTCATTGGATGCTTCACGCAGTTTTTTAGAGGTGTACTGGCCGACGTTGGCGAGGAACAAATCCAGCAGGCCATCCCTGTCGTAGTCAAAGAACACGGCGCCGGAAGAATGGCCTTCATGCCCGGTACCGGATGCATCGGTTATGTCGCGGAAAGCCCCGCCGCCGATGTTTTCATACAGGCGGTTTCCCTGGCGAATGGTCGTGATGTAGAGGTCTGAATCGCCATCGTTGTCGATGTCCGCGAACGAGGCGGCGACGGAAATACGGTCGGGCAGGGCCACGCCCGCTTTGCTGGTGATATTTTCGAATCTGCCGTCGCCGGTATTTCTCCACAACTCGTTTCCGCCGGCCTGGGTGACGAACAGAACATCCAGCCTGCCGTCGTTATCAACGTCGGCTACCGCAATGCCGTTGCCATGATCGTAGTGCACCGCCTTGTAGGTCCTTGCCGTGTCCTCAACGCTGCGATGGCGAAAGGTAATGCCACTTTCCGGCTGCCGGTCGGTGAATTTGAACGCATGGGACACCTTGAAATCGGCAGCGGTCCCGAGCTGTTCCTGCCGGCGTTTCCCCAGTTCGGGCGGGCCGAAAACTGTCCGCGGCTGGCCAACCCGCGTGACTTTCTTTGGCGCCTCTTCTGGCGCAGCTTGGGCGTTCGGCCCACACATCTGCCTCCATTTCGGCAGATGGCTCACGGCCTTGCAATGCTCGACGATCCCCTTGGCGTCTCCTTCCTGCATGTACAGTTGCACGAGCAACCCGTGCGAGGTGAGCGCCAGGCGGTGTTCGGGCGGGAGGCCGTCGATCACCTGCGAGAACAGCTTCTTGGCGGTGTCGTTGTTGAGACGGCCCATCTCGACCTTTCCCAGGAAAAAGGCAACGCCAATGGTCTGCGTGTTGTCGGATCCGAGTTGGGCAGTGTAGATGTCGTATGCCTTTTTCAGGTATTTGTGGCCGTCCAGCGACTTCGCCTGCTCTGTCAACCGCACACCGGCGTCGTAGTTCAAGGCCGCCAGGAGCCCGAGATCGCCTTTTGCCTCGGCGAGCCTGACGGCCCTGTCATAGAACCTCAGTCTCGGCCGCTGGTCGGGTATTGCCGAAGCATGGCCCTGCATCATCAACGGATCGATCAGTTCCAGCGTGTTCTTGCCATAGGCTTTTTCGTATCGCCTGTAAGCGATCTCGAGGACTTCCGCTGCCTCGTCATAGTGCCCGGTTTCGAGCAGCGTTGTTCCGTAGTTGTAGGTCAGGCCGGCCGTATTCTTGTGGTCCGGGCCGTAGGCCTTTTCACCCAGCTCGTAGGCGAGCTTGGCGTAAGGCAGCGCTTCGTCGAGGTTGCCGGCCTGCACGTAGGACTGGTACTGCGCGTAGACCTCGGAGAATGTCATGTCCGCGTCCTGGCCAAACGCGGGAACCGTGATCACAAAAAGAAAGACGAATCGCCACATATGCGCCTCCTGACCGCTTCCGTGCCTGTAGGGTAACACCAGTCATGCGGGCGTCATCGTTGGCACCGTGCCTGTGGTGTCAGACACAAGAACTCTGGTGCTGGTCTCTTCCGCGCCATCATCGGTTATTCTTCCGTCCCGCAACCAGGAAAGAGCCCGTAGGGGATAGGGGGAACAATGTCCAACCCACTCAAAGTCGGCATGTTGGGGGCCGGAGGTATTACCAATTCACACCTGCCCGCCTACCTGGAACATCCCGACCGGGTGCAAATCACAGCGGTTTGCGACCTCGTTGAGCCTCTCGCCCAAGAGCTTGCCAGGAAAGCTGGAGTTAAAGCCGTCTACACGGACCTCGACAAAATGTTGCGCGAGGCCGACATAGATGCGGTGGACAACTGCACTTTCCACCCTGCGCATGCACCACTGACCATTGCCGCCGCCGAAGCCGGCAAACACGTCATCGTCGAGAAACCGATGGCCAGGTCCTTGCAGGAGTGCCGGGACATGGTTGCAGCCGCCGACAAGGCGGGCGTGACCCTGATGATCGCGCAGGACCTGCGTTATTCACCTGAAGCGTTTGCGGTGAAACGCTTCATCGACGCAGGCAGGCTGGGCGATATGTTCGCGGTTCGGACCCACCTGCTTTCACCGCGGGTCCCGCCCCGTATCGGACGTGCGCGTCAGGACCGTTATGCCGACGCCAACCAGGGTGGCGGCACCCTGATGTCCGTCCAGGTGCATCACATTGATCTGCTGCGTTTCTACGCCGGAAACGTCAAGCGGTTGACGGCGGTGTGCAGGTCGATAGGACCGCGAATGGTCAATGACGCCGAAGACCTGGTCGCTGCGATCCTTGAATTCGAGAACGGTGCGCTCGGCCACTTGTTCGCGGGCCCGGGCGAAACTCCCGAGGACGCTTCGGACGGGAGGCCGGTCACTGCCTCGACCAGGTCATACATGTTGTACGGCAGCGAAGGGA
>JAKZUY010000020.1:0-3564 GCA_047516345.1 Dehalococcoidia bacterium
GTGACCTCGTGGACAAGATGCAGATCGATGTACAGCAGCGGCGGTTGGCCTTCAGGCGCCACAACCACGTGCTCATTCCATATCTTTTCGAACATCGTTTTCGCCACGATGAATTCAACTCCTGAGCCGGCCGGCCGCGGCTGGCGTCAACTGTGATGTTACTTCAGCTATGCAAGTCTATTGGCGCGCTGAGTCCCGCGCCCCTAAAACGTGATTCAAAAAAGCGGCGGCAAAAGCGTGACCGATCACCACCGACACGAGGTAAGACGCCGCGACTTCGACGATCTGCTCAAACCGTCCCCGGAATTTCAACTGCCGGGACACGCGATCCGATAGTCAGGGCCCGGTTTATGGCGTTTATGTAGGCCTTGGCCGCGGCTACGACGATATCGGTGTCGCCGCCGCGTCCTGTATAGATCGAACCGTCTTTATCTATCCGGATCGTCACCTCTCCAATGGCGTCCAGACCCTCGGTTACCGAATTCACGGCGAACTCAGTTAGCTTGACGCGTTCATCGATCATCGCATCGATTGCCTTGCACACGGCATCCACTGGCCCTGTCCCCTGCACCGCGCGGGTCCGATTGCTCCCGTCCGGACAGTCGAGGGACACAGTCGCCTCCGGCGTCACGTCATTCCCGCAGACCACGTGCACTGCGCCGACCTTGTATCCGCGCACCGCATCGCTGAAACGGTGTTGCTCCGCCATGAGCGCTTCAAGATCGGCATCTGTGACCTCGCGTTTGCGCTCAGCCAAAGTCTTGAAAGAGACAAAAACATCAGACAAATCTTCTTCGGACAGGGGGTAGCCGAGGTCGGCAAGCCTGGAGCGCAGGCCGGCGCGGCCGCTGAGCTTCCCGAGCACCAACGCCTGCCCTCGCCAGCCGACCGATTCGGGCTCCATGATCTCGAACGTGGTCCGCTCCTTCAGGTAGCCGTCCTGGTGAATGCCGGAAGAGTGCCGAAAAGCGTTCTGTCCGACGATGGCCTTGTTGTACTGAATCGGAAACCCGAATATTGTGCTGATCAAGCGGCTCGTCGGCCCGAGTTCTTTGGTCACGATGCCGGTCGAGGTGCGATAGTGGTCCGGCCGCGTCTTGATGGCCATGATGACCTCTTCAAGGGCCGCGTTGCCGGCGCGCTCGCCAAGTCCGTTAATGCACCCCTCTATCTGGCGGGCGCCGTTCTCCACGGCCGCAAGGCTATTCGAAACCGCCATGCCCAGGTCGTTGTGACAGTGGACGCTGACGACTGCGCGGTCGATGTTCGGGACGTTTTCGAAAATGCCCCGAATGAGGGCGCCGAACTCCGCAGGGTTGCTGTAGCCAACAGTGTCGGGAATGTTGACCGTAGTCGCCCCCGCGTCGATGACCTCTTTCAGCATGGAGTACAGGTACCCCGGCTCGGTTCGTGAGGCGTCCATGGGAGAAAATTCGACGTCGTCCACGTACGTCTTCGCCCTCGCCACGGCCTCAACCGCCATTCCCATGATCGTCTCGCGGTCTCGCCTCATCTGGTGCAGCAGATGTATTTCCGACGACGAAAGAAATGTGTGAATTCGAGGCCGTTCCGCGAATTCGAGGGCGCGCCCGGCCGCGTCGATGTCACCGGCGACAGCCCTGGCGAGAGTCGCTATTACCGGTCCTTTGATTTCACGGGAAGCGCGTTGGACCGCTTCGAAATCGCCCGGCGAACTGGCCGCGAATCCGGCTTCAATAACATCCACGCCCAACTGTGCAAGCTGGTGGGCGATTCGCAGCTTCTCTTCGACCGTTAGGCCTGCGCCGGCAGACTGCTCGCCGTCGCGCAGCGTGGTATCGAAGATAACTACCCGGTCTTCGGTTTCGCCTTTGGTCTGTGTCGTCATTGTCTGGTCTCTCTCTTCGGGGATTTGACGGGCCGCCCGCACTCAATCGACCTGTCGGAGGTCAGGAATCAGGCGGAAAGCGCAATCACGTCGTAGCTTCCAGCCACGGCATCATGTCCCGTAGTTCTTTCCCTACAGATTCGATCGGGTGCTCAGCGTTCTCTTTCCGCTGTTGTTTGAATCGATGCAGCCCTTCGTCGTTCTCGGCTATCCATTCTCTGGCGAATGCGCCGGACTGTATGTCGGCCAGGATCTTCCGCATCTTGTCCTTGACACCCTCGTCCACGATGACGGGTCCGCGCGTGTAGTCCCCGTACTCGGCGGTCTCGCTTACGGAGTACCGCATGTAGCCGAGCCCGCCCTGGTAGATGAGGTCGACAATCAGTTTTAATTCGTGAAGCACTTCGAAATAGGCCGACTCTGGCTGGTATCCGGCCTCCGTAAGCACCTCGTACCCCGCCTTGATCAGCGCGGTAACGCCGCCGCAAAGCACGGCCTGTTCGCCGAAAAGGTCGGTTTCGGTCTCTTCCTTGAAAGTTGTGTTCAATATGCCGGCGCGTCCACCCCCGATGCCCTTCCCGTATGCCAGGGCCAGATCTCTGGCCTGTCCGCTGGAGTCCTGATGCACGGCTATGAGGCACGGAACCCCCAAACCCTCGACAAACACCGCGCGAACCCGGTGTCCGGGCGCCTTGGGGGCGATCATCACCACGTCCACCTCTTCAGGCGGGCTAATCTGCCCGTAGTGAATGGTGAATCCATGCGCGAACAGCAGCGTTTTGCTTGAGGTCAGGTGAGGCTCAACGTCCTCCCTGTATACCTGCGCCTGTTTCGTGTCGGGCAGCAGCATGACTATGACGTCGGCGCGTTTTGCCGCTTCAGCGTTGGAGACAACTTCAAGGCCGTCTGCCTCGGCCTTCGCCTTGCTGCGGCTGCCCTCATACAGGCCAATGATCACGTCGAAGCCGCTCTCCTTAAGATTCAGAGCGTGGGCGTGGCCCTGGCTTCCGTAACCGATTACGGCCACGGTCTTGTCTCTCAGGGGCGAATCGTCGATGTCTTTGTCGTAGTAAAGCTCTGCCATTGTCCTGTTATGTCGCCTCTCGTTCCGGTGTGTTGCCCAAGTTGTCGGGAACCCGGTTGGTGTTTGATCTGTGCCCCCACGGGCTCGCAAAAATTAAAACGGTATGTGTCCGCGCCCGGAAAGCTCCGGGCAGGATTCATCAGACGCCGCCCGCATCGCCGGCGATGGGCATGGATTCCGAACCGCCGGCCATAATGTCCGGCGCCAGGTCGAATCCGCCGTCCTCCCTGCCGCCGATTAGGCTGCCGCGTAAAGTGGCCACCCGGCCGGTGCGCATCACCTCTTGCACTCCGTACTGCTCAAGCAATTTGATTAGCGAGTCGATCTTTGCCTGGTCTCCCGTTATTTCGACTGTCAAACTCTCCGCCGCGACATCCACCACGTTGACGCGAAAGATCGCTGCCAGTTGGAGGATTTCGCTTCGGGTGGCGGGGGTCGAACTGACCTTGATCAACGCCAGTTCCCGCCAAACCAGGTTCTTGTCGGTGATATCCGCCACGTGCACCACCTCGACGAGCCGGTCCAGTTGGGCTGCCACGTGTTCAACAATGTTGGACGGACCCTGCACGACGAACGTCATGCGGGAGAAGTTTGGCTGCTCCGAATGGCCCAC
>JAKZUY010000021.1:0-2980 GCA_047516345.1 Dehalococcoidia bacterium
GGGATGGCGTGGGCCAAGGGGTTTTACAATCGGGGGCTGTTAGTTCAGCGAGAAGGTTTGGTATGACGATCAGTACTCTTGGTAACGTGCTTCGGCCAGCAAGTAACGGTGATGTGGCAGTGGATATCCCGGGCGGGCCGACGCTTGATTACGCAAGGCTAGATGATGAGGTCGAACGGGTTGCGGGGCGACTCGCAGCGGCTGGCGTTTCGCGGGGGACGACGGTGTCGATCATCCTGCCGAATGGCCTGGAGTTCATCGTTGCGTTCCTCGCGGTCGCCCGCTGCGGCGCGGTAGCCGCCCCTCTGAACTCTGCCTACACCGTCGACGAGTTCAAGTTCTACATGGAGGACGCCTCGTCGGGGCTCGCCATTCTGCCGGCTGGCAGTCACCCGGGACGAGAGGCGGCGACGCAACTAGGTGTGCCGTGTATCGACGTTTCGCTTAGTGGCTCGGACGTGGAGTTGACGAGGGACGGCCGCTCCCTGACCGCATCGGCCGACCCTGTCCCACCCTCGCCCGGCGACCCGGCCCTGTTCCTGCACACGTCCGGCACGACGAGCAGGCCGAAGGGTGTGCCGCTGACGCATGCGAACCTTATGTCGTCCCTGGGCAACATCAGCAGCACATACGGGCTCACGCCCGCAGACTCGTCGTTGATCGTGATGCCGCTATTCCACGTCCACGGCCTGCTCGGCGCCACGCTAAGCACGTTCTATTCCGGCGGTTCGGTTGTGGTTCCCGCAAGGTTCTCGGCGAGCAGTTTTTGGGTGGATCAGGCAGCGTCGGGCGCCACATGGTATTCGGCCGTACCGACGATCCACCAGATACTGCTTCAGCGGGCCGATGCCGACGTAGCGCCCCGCGGGAGTTTCCGGTTTATACGTTCGTGTTCCTCGGCGCTCGCGCCAGCCGTTTTCTCCCAACTTGAGGGCCGCTTCGACGCGCCGGTGCTGGAGGCGTACGGAATGACGGAGGCCGCACATCAAATGTCGTCCAACCCGCTTCCGCCGGGCAGAAGAGAGCCGGGGACCGTAGGGCCGGGTACGGGAGTCGACATCGCGATCATGGACATGGAACGACCGGGGGAGCTTCTGGGTGAAGACGAGCGGGGTGAGGTGGTGATCAGAGGCCCGAACGTGATGCATGGTTACAGCAACAACCCTGAGGCCAACGCCGACGCGTTCGCCAACGGTTGGTTCCGGACGGGCGATCAGGGGATGCTGGACCAGACCGGTTACCTGACCCTGACCGGCCGCATAAAGGAGCTGATCAACCGGGGCGGGGAGAAGATATCGCCTCTGGAGGTGGACGCGGTGCTGCTTCAGCACCCCTCGGTGGCCGAGGCGGTGTGCTTTGGCGTGCCCGACGAAAAATACGGTGAGTGCGTTCAGGCCGCGGTCGTGCTCAATGGGCAGTGCGACTCGGACGACATCGTGGACTACTGCCGGGAGAGGCTCGCCGGGTTCAAGGTGCCGGACCGTATATATCTGGCCGACAGCCTTCCTCGTACGGCCACGGGAAAGATCCAGCGCCGGCACGTCGCCGCGGCGTTTGTGGACGGGGAGTGACCGGGCGGAGATTTACTGTAGGGGCAAGTGTTGTTGAAGGAAAGCGTGGTGGCCGCCCCCGTCTGTTCCACCCCCGGCCCGACCCCCGTTGCTCCCCCACCCCGGCGGATGCCCACAAGAGACACCCCGACGGCTGGTTGCACGCGGGGCGATGTCGGCATTGCAAACACACCATCAGCGCCTTGATTCTTTTCCCTAGCCCCGAATGCCGACGACTATGCAGAGACGCCCCGCGTGGTTTTGCTGAGTCTCCCTTGAGGGGAATCGAATGTGGCGCTAGCCGGGTTTGAGGACTGATAGGAGGGCGGTGGCGAGGCCGAGGTACAGGACGATGCCGGAGACGTCGGTGAGTGTTGTGACGAATACGGCTGACGACGTGGCAGGGTCTATTCTCGCCGCGCGCAATACCAAGGGTACGAGCACGCCGCCAAGCGCCGCCACGATCATGTTGAGCAGAAGCGCGCCGGCTACTACGAGGGCCAAGTATGAGTCGCCGCGCCACGCCCACACGATGCCGGTGAGGATGCCGCTCACCACTAAACCTTGACCGATGGCCAACGCCGACTCCGACAACAGGACGCTACGGGCGTCGGAGGTCGGGAATTCTCCGAGCGCCATGGAACGCACGATGATGGTGAGGGTCTGCGTGCCAGCGATGCCGGCCTGCCCCATGACGACGGGCAGGAAGACGGCGAGGATGGTGAGGCTGCCGAGGGTGGACTGGAACAGGCTTAGGACCCAACCGGCCAGCAGTACCGTTCCGAGATTGATGGTGAGCCACGGCAAGCGGCCGCGCACCGACGCCGCGAAACGACCCGTCTCTCGCTCATCCAGCCGGACGCCCACCATGCGGTACATGTCCTCAGTGGCTTCCTCGATGGCGACGTGCACGAGGTCCTCGATGGCGATGGCGCCCTTCAGTCTGCCGAGATGGTCGACGACGGGGATGCTGCGGATTTCGTAACGGGCCATCAGGCGGGCGGCCTCCTCCTGGTCCGTGCCGGTTTCGACGGAGATGACGTCTGCGGACATCACGTCGTTCACTGTTGCGCCGGATGCGGCGAACACCAACTCCGGCAGTTCGAGCCGGCCGACGAGAACGTTGTGCTCATCCACGGCGAACAGTTGCCGTAGTTCGTCTGGGTCGAGTCCTGAGTAGCGCAGCACGTCGATGCCGTGCGCGGCCGGCCAGGAATCCCGCAATGCCACGACGCGTGGGGACATGAGGCCGCCCGCATCGTCGTCCTGGTATAGCAGCAGGTCGCCAATCGCCTTGCGATCACTCATCTGCCCGAGAACGGGGCCGGCCTGCTCCCATTCGAACCTGCGCAGGATGTCGGCGGCCACGTCGGGCGGGCACAGGTCGAGGATGGCGGCCATTCGTTCGGGCCCAACGTGCCCGATCACCT
>JAKZUY010000022.1:0-6504 GCA_047516345.1 Dehalococcoidia bacterium
CCTCCACTCTTGATCGCTCGTCACCGAAACGGCTATCCAGTTGTCGTCTCCCTCGCAACGGAAGCACCCGTGCGGCGACCACTTTGGATGCCCGTAGGCGCTCGGCAGGGGTGTTTTTTCCGTCTCGGCCAGTTCGATCAACGGCTCCGGCAGAGCGAACGTGACCGCTTCACGTTGGGCCAGTTCGATGTGTTGGCCCTCGCCGGTTGCGTCACGATGCCAAAGAGCTGTCAATATCCCGGAAACGGCAAACAGGGCCACAGTGGGATCGGGGTAGAACACCCCCGTCGACATCGGCATGTCGGGTTCGTAGCCGGTGATCGCCGCAAGTCCGACCAGACACTCCTGCTGCGGCCCGAAAGCGACGAACCCGCTGTCCGGACCGGTCGTCCCGAACGCGGGCATCGAAATCATCACCAGGTCAGGTTTGACGCTCATGAGTTGCTCGTAGTCGATGCCCAACCGTTGCATCACGCCGACGCTGAAATTCTCGATAACCACATCGGCCACTGCAACGAGCGACTTGAGGATTTCGACACCCTCTACAGTCTTCAGGTCAATAGCGATGTCGCGTTTGTTGCGGTTGTATTCGACGAATCGCCCCACCCGGTTATACGGCTCATCACCCGGGTCGCCGTTCGGATATACGCCCCCGGATATGGAGCTCGGGTCCATCGGCCCGCGCTCGGGATCGGGACGAGTCGGCCCCTCCACCTTGATCACGTCGGCGCCAAGATCCCCAAGGATTCGGGTCGAATACGGGCCGGACCAGACCTGGGAAAGGTCGACTACGCGAATTCCGTCGAGTGGTCCCATGTGTTTATACGACCTTCTTTTCAACCAGTCTGTCGAATTCGTCGGTCCCCACTCCGAGTTCATCGACAAACACATCGTGGGTGTGCTGACCCAACACCGGTGCCGGTCTGTTCGACCAGTCCATTCGTTGCGCACGGTAGGGTCGCGACGGTATGCCGATCTCGCCGCCGTCGTTCAGCCTGGTCTTCTCGAAATAGTCTCGCGATCTGAGGTGTCTGGAGTTGACTACGTCGTTCGCGTCGGCAACGTACGCGGCGGCCAGTCCTTCCGACTGCGCGCGCTCGTACACCTCCACCTTTGGCCGATCCGACAGCCATTCGGTGAAAACCCGCTCGAGCATGGCTGCATTGGCGGCCCTGCCCTGCTCCGTTGCAAGTTCCGGGTCGTCCAACTCAGGCCGGCCGATCATCTTCACAAACGACGGCCACCAATCTCGCCGCCCTCCCCTTCCGCCAACGATCACCCAACCGTCGGCACACGTCCTGAGACCACCGGGAAACTGGCCCTTGTTCTCTCCTCGCGCCGGCGATTCACCGGTGTAGGTCTGTTTTTTCAGGGCGGACCCCGCAACGCTCATCCAGGCCTCCGCGATCGAAACGTCGACGAATTGCCCACGGCCGGTTGTGTTACGGGCGATGAGGGCGGCCATCGCGGCAAGGTACCCATGAAGCCCACCGTGAATCTGGGCAAAGTGTCCGCCCTTTTGCAGCGGGGGCATATTCGGTAGACCGGACAATTTCATCTCGCCGCTCATCGCGTGCAGCACTATCTCGGTCGCCGCGAATTCTGCGTACGGACCGGTGCGACCAAAGGGCGTTATGGCTACGTGGACCAGGCGCGGGAATCCCTGCCTGAATAGCTCGTGATCGCCGGTTACTGAATGCAAGTCGCCCGCTCTTGTACCGTCGACAAGAACGTCGGTTTTGGCCAGCAGCCGTTCCAACAGGTGGGCTCCTTCTGCAGTCCCGGTGTCGAGCGTAACACTGCGTTTCGACATGTTCAGGTAATGAAAATAGCCGGGAGACTGACCGAAGCGGTGCGACTCGGCATCCGGCCCGGCCCGGCCACCACCGACATCGCGTTGGGGCGATTCCACCTTGACCACGTCGGCGCCCTGGGCCGCGAACATTTTTCCGGCGAACGATTCTGCGATGCCCTGGCCCAACTCCACTACGCGCACGCCCGATAGTGACGGCCTGACCGTCGCGTTCGGAGGCACCACTACGCCAGACCGAGTTCGGCGGCTTCAGCCAGGGTGTTACGGGCGCGTTCGACAACCGGAATGTCGACCATTGCGCCATCGAGATCCAGGGAACCCCTGCCGTCTGCGGATGCAGCGTCCCAGGCGGCCATCACGCGCCGTGCATACTCGATCTCATCCGGCTGAGGGCCGAACAGTCGCCGAATCGGTTCGAGTTGCGCCGGGTGAATGGCGAATTTGCCCTTGTACCCCAGGCGCACAGCCTCGGCGATGTCCGACTCCAGACCCGTCGAGTCCCGAAAATTGACGTACGGCGTATCCAGCGGTGTCACGCCTGCGGCGTGGGCCGTCAGTGCAACAAGGCTCCTCGGGAACTGCACTTCTTCGCCTGACGTCGTTCGCCTGATTCCCACGTCGCGTGTGTAGTCCTCCGCGCCAAAGGTGATAGCGGCGACCCTGTCCGATGCTTGAGCGATGTCGTACGCGTGCAGGACCGCGGCCGCCGTCTCGATCCACGGGATCAGAAGCGTTTGACCGGCAGGCAATCCGGCTTTTGCCTCGGCCGCGTCGAGGAGGCGGCTGTACTCCGATATATCGTCAGGCGAGGTGATCTTGCCGACGCTGATTGCGAATACATCCGGCTGGACAACCGCCGTTATGTCGTCCTCCGCGAGACCGGTGTCGAGCGAATTTACCCTGACTATGACCCGCTGACCGGATTTTGCCAGCGCCGGGATCATGTCGGCGACAAGGTCCCTCGCCGCCGGCTTTTCGGCCATTGGGACCGAGTCCTCGAGGTCGGCCACGACGGCGTCGGTCGCGAAACCGGTCGCTTTCTCCAACATTGACCGCCGATTGCCAGGGACAAATATCGGGTTGCGGACTCTTGCCCGTCCGTTAGAGCTCATTTGGCAAAGGTGTCCCGTTTATGTCGCGGAATGGAGTTCATCGAGCCAATCGCTCACGACGGCTATGAACCGTACGGGATTGTCTCCCGGCACAAGGTGACCGGCGCCTTCGACCTCGACGACCTTGCAGTTCTGCATGCGGGTCGCCATCTCGGTCGCTGTTTCGCTGGCGAGAATGTCGCTCTCCGCCCCGCGCACCACGAGCGTGAGGCAGGAAATGTCCTCGAGCCTTCGCCACTGTTCATCAGCCGACACGGTCTCGCGGGGGCGATCCGGTCTCCTCAACACGCGGTCGTATTTCCACGTCCATTTGCCGTTGGGGGCCTGACGGACCTTGTGAATCAGCGTGTCCCGCACCTCCTGCACACTGCGCCGCGGGTTGTACTGGTGGATGCGCTCTACAAACTCTTCCCACGTGTCGAGTTCGTCCGGAAGAGTGACAAAGTCCATGATGCGCCTGCCGCCGGACTGGCCGGCGCCAGGAGCCTTAGGCCAGGTAGGGCCGGAGTCTACGATGACCAACCCACGCACATTCGCCGGTTGGCGTGAGGCGTACACGTACGACGTGCGGCCGCCCATCGACAGGCCAATGAGGGTAACGGGAACACCGCGAAACTGTTCGACGAACCGGTCGAGATCGCGTTGCTGGGCGGCTGTGGCGTAGTCAGCGTCGGCCGCCCAATCGCTATCGCCATGTCCGCGCGCGTCGAGGCTGATTACCCGGTAGTTTTGGCCCAGGGCCAGGGCCGTGTAGTCCCACGAGTGGGCGTTCTGGGCAAAACCGTGCAACAGGATGACCGTCGGTGCGTTCTCAGGTCCCCAGTCCAGGTAGCTCAGTTCGAGTTCGCCGGTATCGAACATGCGTTGCGTCGGTGCCAAATCGGCGTCAAATTGGACTCCGGCCTTTCGCGCCGCTTCATAGAGAGTAGCCATAGGCAAAATGTATACCGGGAACGGGCGCTAGTCGAACGTCAACTGCTGGTCGACAACGACCACGTCTTGCCACACTTAGCGAGTCAGGTTACGAGGGAACGTCTTCCCCGTACCGCATATCGCATGCAGCGGGTAAGATCGCTTTCAACACGGGCCGCCGGGCAATAGCCCGTCAGATAAGGAACGATGCGAATTGGAAACTGTCGAGGAAAAGCGGTGGGAGTTCGACGCCGTGGAGGTGGGCCAAAAGGGAACGCCGTTCACTGTAGAGATCACCAACGAGTTGATATCCCTGTACGCCAAGCGCGTACGAAACCCCAATCCGGCCTATCGGGCGGAAGACGAGGCGCTCTTGGCGATGCCCACTATGGTCATCGCAGCCGCTCCTTTGCGCCGCTACGACGTGGCCGAGGCGAACGGGTTCGTCTGTCTGGAACGCGTGTCCGTTGCACCCCGGCAGACACCGTTCGCCAAGTGTGAGGTGCGGTGGCACATCCCGATGCGCGCAGGCGACACAATAACGAGCGTGTGCAGCGTGATTGACAAATACGAGCGCCGGGGAAGCAAGTTCGTGACTTTCCGCGTGGAAGCCAGGAATCAGCATGACGAGTTGGTGTCCGAGTACGACTACACGAGCATCTTCGAATACGCACAGGGCCAGAAACAGGCGGCCGCCCAAGGCAAGCCGATTCCAGCCGCGGAGGCAGCCCGGCAATGAGAGACGAGTACGTGACCTTCGATTCGGTAGCGGTGGGCGACGAACTCCCGCCGTTCGAAACCTTCGAAACCCAGGAGACGATAGACAATACCCGGATGCCCGAGATCACCGGAAACGTGACGAGGCCGAATATCCACACCGACCCCGATTTTGCCCGGCGGGGCATGTTTGCCGGAACCGTAAACGGCGGAGTCATCTCCATGGCCTACGTCACAACCATGCTCGAGCGTTGGTTTCCCGCTGGCAGTTTCTACGACGGCGGCCGGCTCGAGTTCAAGGCAATCCAGCCGTTTAGACCGGGCGACAAGGTGGTGTTCACCGGTACCGTGACAGGCAAGCGGCGGGTTAACGGCAAAGGCCTTATCGACTGCGAAATCAAGGGCACAAACCAGCTCGGCCAGATCATGGGCGTCGCCACGGCTACCTTGTCCCTATAGGTTCCCGCGGCAGGTCCTGCCTCAGATAACGTCCCGGGACCGCAGTTCGGCGAGTTCGGCGGCGGACAGATCCAGCAGTTCGCCAAGAATCTCGTCCGTGTGGGCCCCCAGGTCCGGCGGGGGTTTTTCAATGCCGGGAGTCCGGCCGTCGATCCGCGCCGCGGCGCCGGGGTACAGGTCCAAATGCTCGTGTTCGAGGCGGCGCCAAAAGTCGGGCGAAGGCACGTCATCTATGTCCACGACGTCCGAATTCCGAGTAACAGGGGCGGCAGGCACATCGGCTCGTTGTAGCCGGTCGGCCAACTCCCAGGCGTCCTGCGGTGCGGTCCACGCTGCGATGTATCCGTCAAGCACTTGACGTTGACGCAGCCGCCCGTTCAAGTCGCTAAAGCGGTCGTCAGACACCCATGATTCTCCGTTCGCCACGCTACACAGGGCGTCCCACTCCTGCTCGTTTCCTACGGCGATCGTAATCCAGCGGTCCTCTCCCCGGCATGGGTAAACACCGTGGGGCGACGCCGTGGAGCTTGTGTTGCCTACGGTCGCCGCAACCGTCCCGTTGAGCGAATACTCCAGTACCGCCTCGCCGATCATGTTGACCATGACCTCCGCCTGCGACAGGTCAATACGTTGGCCGCGGCCGGTCTCTTCCCGTCTGTACAGCGCCATCGCTATGGCCGCGGCGCCGTGAACCCCGGCGACCGGGTCCGGCCAGATGTTCACCGAGTTGCGCGGGGCGCCGCCCTCGTAGCCTGTCATCGACGCCACACCCGCGTAGCCTTCGATTGTGGCGCCGTTACTGACGTATCTTGAGTGAGGACCGGTGCTGCCGAATCCGGGCATGGAAATCATGATGATTCCCGGGTTTATCTTTGATACGACGTCGTATCCGAGCCCGAGCCGGTCCAATACGCCTGCCGAGAAGTTGTCCGCTATCACGTCGCAGTGTCGGACCAATTCCCTGAATAGCGCCTTCCCCTCTTCGGTCTTGAGGTTGAGGGTCAGGGACCGTTTTGAACGATTGAGCTTCAGCCAGTTCCGCCCCTTGTTGTATATCTTCGCCCCGTCAACGTCGTGATCGACCGATATCACACCGCGCCACGCATCCATTCGTTTCCACCACTCCATCTTCAGCACGTCGGCGCCCCAGTCTCCAAGGACCATGGTCATGGTGGGACCGGCGAGACGATGGGTGAGGTCGAGGACTCGAACGCCATGAAGCGGTAATCGGCCGGGAGCGGCCGGTTCGACTCCGCTGGACCTGCTTGTGCGTCCGGAATCTCGGCGGGACTCAACCAGGCGGTTGTCGCGGCCGAGCGCCGGCGCCGCGCCAAGTTGGCCGGCAGGCGATTCGCCTGGCACGAATGGAGGACCCGGGAAATCGACATTGCCGACGCCCGGAATCGACACCGGCCTGAAGAATCCTCGTTCCCTCAGGTGAACCGAATTGGCGACGGCTTTGGCGTTGTTGACCTTCGTGAACAGCAGGCG
>JAKZUY010000023.1:0-4077 GCA_047516345.1 Dehalococcoidia bacterium
TGGGCATCATCGGCCGACGTTTCGGGACGGATGAGCCCTAGGCGCCGGGCGACCCTGTGGATATGCGTGTCGACGGGCATGGCCGGCATCCCAAGGGCGAACGAGAGCACCACCGCTGCGGTCTTTGGGCCGACACCCGGCAGGTCTTGGAGCCAGTCCTTGGCCTCGTCGAGCGGCATCTGGCCGAGGAACTGGATATCGAGTTCGCCGCGATTGTCGAGGATGGCCGCAAGTATTCGCTGGATGCGCACCGACTTCTGATTGGCGAGGCCCCCGCTTCTTATGGCGTCTCCGACATCTTTGTCGGGCGCGGCTATGACGGCGGGCCAGGTGGGGTATCGTGCCCGCAGGGACTTGAACGCCCGTTCTGCGTTCAAATCGGACGTGTGCTGGGTCAGGACGGTGAAGATCAGTTCGTCGAGCGCGTTTAGTCTCGGTTTCCAGGTCACCGGGCCGTAAAGGGGATAGAGGTGTGCGGCAACCTCGGCGGGGGATACCGGAATTCGCCGCGGCGGTCGCGGCCTCTTCCTGGCGCCGCGCCTTCTCCTGTTACTGCCCGCTCCTGCCATGGGCCACCGGGTCAGTTGTCGCGGGTTCGGGCGAACTGCACGAGGCCCAACAGCGCCGCTTTGGCTTCTGATTCGGGCAGCGGACCGATAGCCGCCGCGGCCTGGTCCAGGTACTCCTCAGCGGTGTTGTTAGCTACGGTGAGAGCCTCGGAAGAACATATTTGGCGGTAGGCCTCGTGGAGCAATTCCTGCCTGTCCGACTCGTCGGACGTGAGGTACTCCCGCAGTGCGGGCGCCCAGCCGTTCTGAAGGGCTATCAGGGCCGGCAGAGTGAGGACGCCTTCGCTCAGGTCGTGACTGGCCGGCTTGCCCAGCGCCTTGCTGGTGGACTGGTAGTCGAGCACGTCGTCCACGATCTGGTACGCGAGCCCCAGATTGCGGCCGTAGCTCCGCAGATTTTCCACGCTCTCTTCGTCACCTTCTCCGAGCACCGCGCCGCTTTCGGCGGCCGTGGAAAAGAGCGATGCGGTCTTGTCATATATGCGTGAGAAGTAGTTCTCCCGGGTGGTGGCCGGGTTCCAGGCGTCGAGCATCTCATTGAGTTCACCGCGGGCCAGTTCAGAGATTGTCTCGGCGAAGCGTCGAATGAGCCGGACGCTGTGAGTGTCGCACACGAACATGGCTGAGTAAGCGAAGACGTAATCTCCGAGAAGAACTGCCATGCTGCCGCCCCACAGATTGCTGGCGGTCGCGAAACCCCTACGCGTATCTGCCATGTCTATGGTGTCGTCGTGTATCAGCGTTGCGATGTGCAGCAGTTCCACGGCGGTGGCCATCTTGATGGTGCGTTCGTCCGGTTCCCTGCCCCAAAGTCGGGAGGCCAACAGTGTGACCGCAGGGCGAACGCGCTTCCCGGGAGTCGCCAGCACGTGCGCAAGTCGCTCGGCCACGCCGGAGTGCTGGCTTTCCTGGCTTTCCCAAACCGTCGACAAGTTTGTGACTACCCGCTTGAGGTCGCGGTCCACGGGCGCATAGATGTCGTTTTGACTTTGGTAAACAACCATGGCTATTCCGGGCACAGCCGCCTAGGGCGAGCTGAGTCGTGCGTATTCCTCTTCGACAACCGACTCGTCGAGTTTGCGGAACAGGGGCGTCGGCTGCCTGAGGGGTGAGTTTGGGACTACCTCTTGTCTTGCCCAGCCGACGTCGCCGACCTCACCCTCAAAGCCCATGAGTTCATGGATCCGCTGCGTGGAGAACGGCAGGAACGGATGCATGACCGTCCGTAGCGTAGCCACCAGGTTCAAGGTGGTCCACAAAGTTGTCGCGGCGGCTGACCTGCCCCGCCTTATCTCCGCCCAGGGGGCCTTTTGGTCTATGTAGCGGTTGCCATACTGGGCCAGACCCATCGCGGCTCGCAGACCGTCGCGGAATCGCCTCGCCTCAATGGCGGCGGCAACATCCGACAGCGCTGCGTCGCAGGCTGCGAGAGCCGCTTCATCAACTTCGGAAAGAGATCCGGGTTCGGGAATCTTGCCGTCGAAGTTTCGGTACGTGAGTGTCAGGACCCTGTGTACAAAGTTGCCGAACGTAGCCACCAGCTCGTTGTTGTTGGCCGCTACGAAACCCTCCCAGGTGAAGTCGGAGTCGGAGGTCTCGGGCATGGTCGACGCCAGGTAGTAACGCAGCGGATCGACTTCGTAGCGTTCCAGGTAGTCGGGTAGCCAGACCGCCCAGTTTCGGCTCTTCGAGAACTCCTGCCCCTTGAAGTTGAGGTATTCGTTTGCGGCGACGTCCGTGGGGAGATTCAGTCCGCCGTATCCCATGAGCATGGCGGGCCAGATGAGGGTGTGGAACGGGATGTTGTCCTTGCCCTGGAAGTAGTAGGTCTCGGCATCCGGATTTTCCCAGAAGCCCTTCCAGGCGTCGGGTTGACCTGAGCGTTTGGCCCACTCCTTGGTTGCCGAAAGGTATCCGATGACGGCCTCGAACCAGACGTAGATGCATTTGTCCTCATAGCCGTCGAACGGTACCGGGACGCCCCAATTGATGTCCCTCGTGATGGCACGGTCTCGCAGGCCCTCCTGCAACCAGCCCATGGTCTGATTGCGGACGTTCGTGCGCCACTCGGTCTTGCCGGAAACCCACTGTTCCAGTTCGTCCTGAAACGCGCTCAGCTTGAAGAAGTGGTGCGTGGTGTCGCGGAACTCCGGTGTCGAGCCGTCCCGCGCGCTGCGAATGTCGATCAGGTCCGAGGGATCGAGCGTTCGCCCGCAGGCGTCGCACTGATCGCCGCGCGCGCGAGGGTTTTGGCAATTGGGACAGGTGCCCTCGACGAATCGGTCAGACAGGAACCGCTCCTCGGTAACCGAGTACGGCATCGTCTGGTTCGCCTCGTACAGAAACCCCCGTTCGTGGAGCCGCACGAAAATGTCGTGGGTGACCTCGCGATGGTTATCGGTGTCCGTGTCCGTGTACATATCGTACGAGAAGCCCATCGCGGCGAGGCATTCTGACCAGATCTTGTGGTATCGCCGTGCGATGACTTCCGGTTCGACGCCTTCGTCCGCCGCCCTGAGCGCGGTTGGAGTGCCGTGCATGTCGCTGCCGGAGACCATGATGGCGTCATTGCCCGCCAGCCGGTGATAGCGCACGAAGATGTCGGCCGGGACGTTCATGCCGGCGATGTGGCCGAGGTGCGGGGGCCCGTTTACGTAGGGCCATGCGACCGCGACAAGTATCTTTCGGGGCAAGTGGCGCCTCTACTCGGGCAACTCGGTGGGACGGGCGGGACCAGTGAAGTTGTGAACTGCGTCACACACTCTCTCATTATAGCCAGCAGGGCAGGCGGTCCGGGCGTTCGTCACTCTTTCAAGGTGAGGCGATAAACGCGGCTCCGAGATGCGCCCGTGGACTCGACCACGGTGTCCACGAGGGTACGGCCGGACAGCCCGCTCGCCCGCGCGGTATGGATGGCGGAGGTCAACTGCTCGTCCGGCAGGATTCTCGGTGTTTTGCCAGCCCCTTCGACCACGACCACGAACTCCCCGCGCGGCTCGGAGAAGTACTCAAGCGCGCCCGCGGCGTCGCCCCGGTACACCTCCTCGAACCGCTTGGTCAGTTCCCGGCAAACGGCGACGGCCCGGTCTGGGAACAGGTCTGCAATGGTCTCGAGAGTTGCGGTCACCCTGTGGGGCGCCTCCAGGATCACCAGCGGACCGGGTTCGCCTGACGCGCTGCGAAGAGTTTCGACGCGGCGACTCAGTTGACGCGGAAGGAACCCGAGATAGAGAAACCGGTCTGCCGCCATACCGGCGATCGACAGTGCTGCTGCGACCGCGGAAGGACCCGGTACCGCCGCCACACTGCGGCCCGCGGCGGCTGCCGCTGCAACAAGTTCCGCGCCGGGATCGCTCAGCGCGGGTGTGCCGGCGTCGGTTACCAACGCCACATCGCCCGAGTCCAGCGCGGCCAGGATCTCCCGGAGCCTCGTTGAGGGCGAGTTTTCGTGGTAGCTGACAACCCTTGGGTGAGCGCCTATGCGTGTGAGGAGCTTGCGGGTAACGCG
>JAKZUY010000024.1:0-3514 GCA_047516345.1 Dehalococcoidia bacterium
ATTCGAAAATCAAGGAGATCAATTCGATTGGTCGAGTAGCAGAACAGGGACCGTGGACCGCCCTTTCGTACCTTGCCGGCGCCATTGGATCCGCGCTGGCGGGATTCATCGGCATGAACATAGCCGTGCGGGGAAACTCCAGGACCGCCACCGCCGCACAAAGGGGCCTGAACCCGGCGCTGCGGATTGCGTTTAACTCCGGGGCGGTCATGGGCATGACCGTCGTGGGAATCGGGTTGATCGGCGTCACGGCCCTATGGTGGCTATTTCAGAACCCCAACGTAGTTGCCGGATTTGCATTCGGTGCATCGTCGATCGCTCTGTTCGCAAGGGTCGGCGGCGGAATCTACACGAAGGCAGCCGACGTCGGCGCTGACCTCGTGGGAAAGGTTGAGGCGGGGCTTCCGGAGGACGACCCGCGCAACCCTGCGGTAATTGCGGACAACGTGGGAGACAACGTCGGGGACGTGGCCGGCATGGGCGCCGACCTGTTCGAGTCATACGTGGGATCGATCATCGCTTCGCTGGCCCTTGCCACCACGGTGGGCATCGCCGGGGTGGCGGGATCGAGAGCCACAGAGTTCAACGCAAGTCTTGCGGTGCTGCCGATAGCCATCGCCGGCGCAGGGATAATCGCCTCGGTAATCGGCGCCGCCGTCGTGCGCACCCCTCCGGCGGCCACCATGGGCAGGCTCCTCTGGCAGTTGCGGTTCGCCATTTATGGCGCAGGGGCGCTTGGTCTGATCGGCGCGGGCATCCTCATAGGCATGCTCGAATTCCCGGCCGGAGTGGAACCCTGGAAGTTGTTTGGAGTGGTAGTTGCCGGTCTCGTGGTTGGGCAGATAATCGGAACCGCTACCGAGTGGTTCACGTCGTACGAATATCGCTGGGTCAAGGGGATCGCGAAACAGACCGAAACGGGGCACTCCTCCACGATCATCGCCGGCATCGCCGTCGGCATGTACAGCACGGTCATCCCGGCAATCGCGATCGTGATCGGAATCTACATCGCCAACGAACTTGCCGGACTCTACGGAATCGGGCTGGCGGCCGTCGGTATGCTGTCCACACTGGGCATCACGCTGGCGACCGACGCGTACGGGCCCGTAGCCGACAACGCAGGCGGTATCGCCGAACAGGCACATCTCGAGCCCGAAGTCAGGGAACGCACGGATGCTCTGGACGCGCTCGGAAATACGACGGCGGCGACCGGCAAAGGGTTCGCCATCGGGTCCGCCGTACTAACCGCCCTGGCCCTCATGGCGGCCTACGGTCAGGTCACCGGCGTCGCCGTGTTCAACCTCCTGGAACCCAAAGTCCTTATGGGCGCCTTGATTGGCGGCTTGCTGCCATTCCTGTTTACTGGCCTCACTATGCAGGCAGTTGGTACCGCCGCAGCGGCGATGATCGAAGAGGTCCGCCGGCAATTCCGGGAGATTCCCGGACTGCGGGAGGGCGTCGAAGGCGTGAAGCCGGACGCAGCCCGCGCGGTGGATATAAGCACGAGCGGCGCGCTTCGCGCCATGATCCTGCCCGGGCTGATTGCCGTCATTGCGCCGATCATCGTTGGCGCTGTGATGGGCGCTGAAGCTTTGGGCGGCATGCTTGCGGGGTCAATCATTACAGGGTTCCTGCTTGCGATATTCATGGCAAACGCCGGAGGCGCATGGGACAACGCCAAGAAGTACGTTGAACTAGGACACCACGGCGGCAAGGGCTCAGACGCACACTCCGCCGCAGTGACTGGCGATACGGTTGGCGATCCCTTCAAGGACACGTCGGGGCCGGCTATCAACATATTGCTGAAGCTGATGGCGGTCGTTTCCCTGATCTTCGGTCCGCTGTTTATCTGAAGTCTGCGTAAGATTTCCGGCCCCTTCCAGCTTCGGGTCGAGGCCTCGAGAGGCGCGACTGTGCTGCGCCGGGATCAGGGCGCGGGCGTTAGATATGGGGGATCGGATGGCAGCAAGGCGCGTCACAGACGCGCTGTTCACAGACTTCTATGAGTTGACGATGGCGCAGGCGTACTGGCGTTCCGGCGTCACTGGCCACGCGTCGTTCTCTCTCTTCTTCAGGCGGTCCCCTCCGGACCGCGGGTACTTGGTGTTCGCGGGCCTTGAGACCATTCTCGACTATCTGGAAGAGTTCAGGTTCAGCGCCGATGACCTCGAATTCCTCGCCTCGTTGGGTCAGTTCGAACCGGCATTCCTCGACTATCTGGTTTACGTCGAATTCACGGGCCAGGTACGCGCCATGCGCGAAGGCACGATCTGTTTCCCGAACGAGCCCGTGATCGAGGTGAGCGCGCAGGTCATTGAGGCCCAGATAATCGAGACATTCCTGCTCAACCAGGCCACTTTTCAGACCAACGTGTCTTCAAAGGCGGCGCGGGTCGTACAGGCGGCCGGCGGCCGGACGGTGTTCGACTTCGGCGCCCGCCGCGCGCACGGCACGGATGCGGCGATGTTGCTGGCAAGATCGGCCTACATCTCGGGCGCTGTCGGCACGAGCAACGTCAAGGCGGCCGCCAGGTACAACATCGCGCCCGTCGGGACAATGGCACACTCGTTTGTGATGGCGTTCGAACACGAGGCCGACTCGTTCAGGGCCTATGCCGGAGCGTTTCCCGACTCGTCGACGTTTCTGGTCGACACCTATGATCCCGTAGCCGGAATACGCAACGCGGTCGAGGTCGGACGGGAAATGGCGGCCCGCGGGCAGCGGCTTGTTGGGGTCAGACTCGATAGCGGCAATCTCAACGAGCTTGCGGTCATTGCGAGATCGATGTTGGACGATGGAGGACTGACCGACACGTCAGTTGTCGTCAGCGGCGGACTCGACGAATTCGAGGTCGAGGCTCTGATACTCGCCGGCGCGCCCATAGATGGATTCGGGATAGGCACCAAGCTCGCAGTGTCAGCCGACGCGCCCTACCTCGACTCGGCATACAAACTCGTAGAATACATGAGCCGGCCGGTGCTCAAACTCAGCGCCGACAAACAGACGTTGCCGGGCTGCAAGCAAGTCTTCAGGGTGAGACGCGACGACGGCAGCTACGCCGGGGACGTGATCGCAAGGCTTGAAGAGGAACCGCCGGGCGAAAATTCCTTCCCGCTCCTCGAATCCGTCATGGCCGATGGAAGGCGGACAGAGTCAACCCCATCGCTCGGCGCTTTACGAGACGACTTCACGCGATCATTCCGGCGATTACCGGAGCCATACCGGCGTCTTAGGCGCCCAGACACGTACCCGGTCGAGGTGAGCGGCGGTCTCCGGTCGCTTCAGGCAGAGGTCGTAGACGAGGTGCGGGGGCGCGAACTGGGCGAAAGCTAGTGGCGGTCAAGCCCTGATCCCAGCCTCAATTCTTCAGGCAGCAGCGCCCAGGACGGCAGGCGACGAGGTCAACGTCGTCCCCGCCTCCTCCATCCTTCTTAAAGCGGCCTCACCGTCGCCGGGACTGGCGTCTACCGCGCCGACAGCGTCCGTCAACACGTATGTATCGAACCCGAATGCG
>JAKZUY010000025.1:0-2530 GCA_047516345.1 Dehalococcoidia bacterium
GCGGCGGTGGTGGTGGCGGTCGCGGCGGCCGTGGTGGTAATGGTGGCGGTGGTGGATACGGCGGGGGTTCCCGCTGGTAGGCTAAACCGGAACGACTCGGACTATCGCATGGCCCGCCTGGAAGAAGCGGACGGAGGGGCATGCGATAGTCCGGTCATTTTAGACGGTAAGGCCAAATGAACTCAAACTTGCCGGTCTCTCCCAGCGCTCTGTTGGGATCACGATTATGAGCGATTCCGATCCTCTGGCTGGGCTCGGAAGTATCAACATCGTTCTACCTGGTCTCGACCCAAGCAACGCACGAACCGTTGCTGGATCAGACACATTCATCGAGCGACCTCGGACAGCCCCAACGCTCGCCGACGTCTCATCATTTTGAGCGTGTTCCCTTCGCCAACATAAACCAGTTCGCGGATAACACCGCACCTGATCGCTCGGCAAGGGTACTTGAAGTAAGTTGCCTGATTGAACATCCGAGTGGCTTTACTCGGTACCGGTCACTTCTCCCTGGTCGAGCTATCCTCCCGCCCTACTTCGCGCGGTCGCAGATGAGCGCAATGGGGTTCTCGGACTCCTCCAGACTATGATCCTACAGCCGCGTCCATCCCGTCTCACGCCAGGAAGCCGACCGTGAGGTCGTCACCGTAACAAACAGCCTGGGACCGGTATCCGTCAAGGTAAAGGTCCTGGATGACACGAACGTGGCCGTCGCCCCTGAACACGACGACTGCCGCAATATCGCGATAGACAAGGGCCTGCTGCCGCAAGACGTCCTCCACATTGTCCGTCAAGAGGCTGATCTTCTCCTCCCGCCCGACAGTCCGACCTCGGACCATCCTTGACACGCTCTTTAATGCTCCGCCACGGTGAGGAGGCACCCTTTGGCCAGTAACTCAGTGGCAGAACGCTCGGCTCATAACCGAATGGTCGCAGGTTCGAACCCTGCCGGGCCCCACCAAACTACGCTATACGCCGCACTGAGGAGGGAGGTATCCCCCGGAGTAGACTAGCGCTACACAATGAGACGACGATAGCCATGAAGATGGAGCCAGTCACGAAGGGCTGCGTCGATACCCTCGCCGGGGGGCAATGACATGCGTGGAGACAGGTGGGGAATCGAAGGGCCGCCCGATGAAGCGTACTCCCGCCGTAACCAACCCGGAACGCTTCCGACCTCTGCACGCCGCAGCGACGGAGTTGCTCGACCGGCTGGAGCGAGAGTTCGCGGTCGAGCGATTGGAGGGACCCGATGCCGACGACGAACTGGGCAGGAAAAGCCTTGCGCGTCCTCGCATAAGACTCGTCCCGCGTGACCCGCAAGCCGCGCCAATCGTGGTGGCTTTCTCTGAGTTTCCAGGGCTGCATTTGAGGTTCGGTTCCTGGCGCACAGAACCATTTCCCGGTTGTGGCTGCGACGCCTGCGACGAAACGGCCGACGGGTCGATGGAGGAGATGACCAGAATGGTGGAAGCTGTCGTCTCCGGCGGGTTCCGCGAGTCGATGCGTGTGCCTCCGCTGCTGGGGGATGGTTGGCAGGAATCAAGATTCCAGTTTAGCGACGGCGGTTTTCGCGCCCCTCGAAGCCGCGTCCGGCGCTCCCGCGCCCTCGAGATGACGGGGGGCGAACGGCACGTGACGCTGGAGTGGAAGCCCTGGCCCCGACGCAACGCAACCGCCGCGCCGCCCTAGAGCTGCGAGGATATGGGCCAGGGTGTGTAGGTGGTATTGCTGCATCCCATAACATTGGGAGTTATGAGTCGCAGACTCTGGGAAGCCACAGGGCGACCTCCCACCGATGCATTGGCAGTACACAATAGACACGAAATACAGAGGTACTCTTGGGCGGTGGATTTGAAGCCAGCACGTGGTCGGACGACACCGTTCGTGCGGGGTGCTATCTCCCTTGACGAGGCCCCGTCGTCTCCCATCTCGGCATCACGACCCTTATGAGTGGCTCGAGTCTCGTGGCATGGGGACCGATGAACGGCAAAAGCCGCGCCAGGATTCTGTCTACCGTCAAAATTAGTTCATTGAAGTGGGCCGATTTTGACGGTAGGCAGAACCATCTTCGAACTGTGGCTGGGCGCTGTGTGAATCGCCTTCGGCTCATTTTCGGCCGCTGCTCCTTCTAGATTTCGCCCTAATGACCCGACTCGCGCTCGGCCAGGCAGGTCTTACTGAAAGCCCCAAAGGGCACCTCCTAACCTGAGGCCAACACATACAGTTCCACTAGGGCGCGAGGACGTCCCCTGGAATGTTCTCACGGAGATTGCCCCACCACCCGCGGTCGACTCCGTGATGGACCACGTATCCCCCGTCCTCATGCTCCCCGATCCGTCCGGCCACGCGAACGCGCTCGCCTACGGAAAACCGCTCGAAGACATCCGCTGGTCCATGGACCCTAACGCGCTGCACGTACTCTCCCCGATCCACCTCCACCACCAGTTCGCCGCCGTCGTGCGACACCACCTCTCCGGCAACGCTCACGCACTCATCCCGGAACACGTCAAACACCGCAAGTAGCAGCCCG
>JAKZUY010000026.1:0-2865 GCA_047516345.1 Dehalococcoidia bacterium
CGCTCCCGCCCTTGCCCGCTTCGAGTTCTTTTTCAACTACGAGCGTCCGCACACATCGCTCGCCTATCGGACCCCGAACGAGTACCTTGTCGCCCTGGAGGCTGCCTAGTCCCCAGTGCCAAAGGTATTGAGCCGGCACAAGCAGTTGACAGTTGAGCAGTTAAGTTGCGTTCAGGCGGCGAGGCCATGTCCCTCCCCTAGTTGCTGTACTTCACGGTCGAACGAGGCGACGGCACGGTTTGAGCCGGGAGGCCGGGCGCGACGGGGCCTCGAAGACCACGGACATCGCAGGTCGCAGCACGCGGGCGTAGGTCCGGTGGTAGCACAGGACCGTTCGCAGTCCGTGGCCGATAACGCGTAGCGGCGGGTGAACGGGATGCATTCGATGAGTTCGTGCAGGCGCAGGCGGCGCGGGTCGTAGGTCATGCGGTTGCGGCCGTACGCCGCCATGGTTGGTGCAGGCGGCCACTCGGCAGGTGATGGTGACGGGAGGAGCGCGGGGTCAGGGGACCGAGTGGGCACTTGCAAGCCGATCGGCCCATCAACTTCTCCACTGGTTGGGAGGCCGCGTAGCCCGTGAGTGTGTGAAATTGCTTCCGCTACGAAGCGGCTACCGAACGTACAACGGCCCCGTCGGGGCGGAGCAGTGTGAACATGGCGCCCATTCTCTTGTCTTTCGTGGCTAAGGCGCCCTGCAACACGCCAAGCACGACATACTCCATGTCGATCACCTCGTGCTGAAGCTTCTCGCGTTGGTTCGATGTGAGCATCTCAGGGGTCAATCGACCGCGCTTCTCCAACAACTCAAGTCCATAGAGTAGCTGTACCTGCAGCCATCGGTAGATGGTCCATTCCGGTCCCAAGCCACCCTTCCGCGCGATGGCCGCCAGCAGTGGTGCCCCAGGCGGGGCGTGCTTTCCCCGACAAACGAAGTCGGCGAAGAACCCTGCCACAAATTTCTTGTCGTGAACGATGGTCTCCTTGGCCCGCCGATATGCCTGCTTGCGCTTCTCCGTTGTCCCCTCGCATGTCCCGTGAAGACTACGTTGCAGCATGTTGGCCCGGGTGATGAGACCATCCACATCGTGGCCGAAGTCCACCTCGGTACCCTCCAACGCTTCTCGCCTGGCTTTGGATAGGTCGTCGAACCTGGTGCTGAAGAAGGCGTCGAGGTCCAGCCCCCCGATGAGATTCTCCGACGGCGTGCCTGCACGGCTGAGCCCGTGGATTTCCTTTCGAAGCAGCTCGCCCACGTTAGGGGCGACGTGTACACCTCCGTCGCGATGCACTTCCCGGAGTTTCCTCAAGCACCGCTCGCGTGCCTGCGAGTCGGTCGACGCCACCTCGAAGAAGAACGCGTCTGGAAACAACAGGTCCCAGTCCTTCTGAAGTTCACGGAGCGAGCGGATGCCTTGGGCATAGCTCTTGTCCACGATGACCGATTTGCGTTTCGAGACGTCCAGTGCCCGTCTGTTGTCTTGAGTTTGAACTCGCGGGTCCAGTGCCCGTCCGTCGACATTGACCGTAACCCCCGCAGCATGATCGAGAGCAGCGAGCATGCGCATAAGGCGATCAATCGTAAAACGCCCGAGATTCGCATTGCGGATGCGCGAGAAGTCGGATGCGGCGAAACCGGTTGCCGCGCTCGCCTTGCGGACGGTTAGCGCACTGTCGTCTAGTGCCGAGATGACGCGGGCGGCCAAGACTGCCTTGGCTTGCTTGATATCCGCATCGGGATCACCGAGGTCTCGGAAGACGTTTCCGCTTCCGTAATCGAGTTCGAGTTCCGCTTCGTCGATCATGTGGCCAACTCCTTTCTCAAACGATTCAGACGTGACCTCACGAGGTCGATGTCGGGCTTGGGAGTCTGGATGCCCTGCTTCGACTTCTTCTGGAAGGCGTGGATCACCCACAACGCCCCGCCGATCTCCGTGACATAGACGACGCGCCAGGCATTGGTTCGGTAGCGCACGGCGACCTCCATGACGCCCGCGCCAAGCCGTTCAGCGGCTTGGCGATGTCGGCTTTGCTCCCTTGCGCCGCTATGGTCAAGGCCGTGTTCACGCGGTCTCGGACGGGTGGCGGAAAGGCTTGGTAGTCCTTTCGCGCCGCTCGAATCCACCTGATCGATCACACTTCTTCGCTCATGCAGCGCGGCATGTTGTCAATTATGACCACAATGGTCAAGTGGCCGATTGGCTCGGCACCGCGCCGCTGTAGCCGGAGGCAACAACCCGCTCAGCCGCACCGACCCGACGGGGATGAGCTTCGCGCCGCTGGATTGCAGCGTTCCGAGCCTGATGTGCGGGAACTCCGGCGCCGGCGCCGGCTGCGGCGGCAGCGCGGCACGCATGGTGACGGTGTCGACGGTCAGGCGCGTGTTCGGCTCCAGCGTCTACCGGTCGCTGGTCTGGCAGCCGAACTGGGTGCGGCGAGGCGCGCACGGACCTCGCCACGGACCGGGTGCTGTCCTACGAGCGTGTGCACCGCGGCCTCGCCGCCGTCGGTCTGGTCGCGGGCATGGTCCCCGGCGGGAAAGGCGCGCTCAAGGCCGCCGTCAAGGGCATCGGCAAGTTCGTGCGCGGCGGCCGCATTGTACTCACCGACGACTTGATTGGGGCGGCGAATCAGCGTATCAACGAGGAAGGGCTCACCAAGGCGGGACGAGCATTGGACAAGCCTGCCCAAGGGCAGCGCGAGACGGGGACGTTCCCGCCGTTGCGAGGTGGCATCGAGGCCCGAAATGCGGCTGCGGCGGAAATTGTCGAGGGAATTCTCCGAAGCTGCGTCTCGGCGTCGATGCATGGCAGACGCGGATATCGCCTGGGGCAGATGCAAGAACGAATATGCCGGATTGGGAGTGGG
>JAKZUY010000027.1:0-8305 GCA_047516345.1 Dehalococcoidia bacterium
GGCCTATACGATCTGAAGCGGCAGCGCAGCAGACTCACAACCGCCGAAATGATCAATGAATACGCGACACTTTCCCGTGAATTCCCGATTTACTCCATCGAAGACGGCCTGGCAGAAGATGACTGGCCCGGCTGGACGGCCCTCACGGCGAGGTTGGGGAACGACGTCCAGTTGGTTGGCGATGACCTGCTCGTAACCCAACCCGAATTCCTTGAGCGAGCAATCGAACAAAAGGCGGCTAACGCCATCCTGATCAAACCGAATCAGGTTGGGACCGTGAGCGAAACGCTGGAGACTATATCGATAGCGCAGAAATCCGGCTTCAACACGGTGATCAGCCACCGCTCAGGCGAAACCGAAGACACGACGATCGCCGACCTCGCAGTCGGCACGAACGCAGGCCAGATAAAGGCCGGGGCGCCTGCGCGCGGCGAACGCGTGGCGAAGTACAACCGGCTGCTCCACATAGAATCGGAACTGGGAGGCCGCGCCCTATTCGCCGGAAGACGCGTGCTACCCGGCATATAACCTGCCCCGACGGACCGGCGCGGGTTGATCAAACGACCGATAACATTAGTTCTTAAAGCAGACACGCTGGACACAGGGGGAAGACGGCTACATGGATGGCAAGACCAAAGTAGGGATAAACGGCTTCGGGCGCATTGGCCGCCAGGTTTTCAGAACCATTTCCGAACGCCACCCCGACACTCTTGAGGTTGTGGCGATCAACGATCTTACGGACGCCGCCACAAACGCACACCTCTTCAAGTACGACAGCACGTACGGCATATACCCGGGCGACGTCGCGCCAAAGGGCGCCGACCTCCAGATCGACGGACGGACGGTTAGGGTCTTTTCAGAGCGTAATCCTGCAGACCTGCAATGGGCCGGCGAAGGCGTCGAAATCGTCATCGAGTCCACCGGAATCTTCACCGACGCCGACAAGGCCGCCGGCCACCTTCAGGGCGGCGCAAAGAAAGTCATCATCTCGGCGCCGGCTAAAGGCGAAGACATAACGCTCGTGCTCGGAGTCAACGAGGATCAATACGACCCCGCAGCGCACAACGTGGTGTCGAACGCCTCTTGCACCACCAACTGCGTCGCTCCCATGGCAAAGGTCCTTAACGACTCCTTCGGCATCGAGCACGCCTTGATGTCGACTATCCACGCCTACACTAACGACCAGAGCATCCTGGACCAGGTCCACAGCGACCTGAGGCGGTCGAGGGCGGCTGCAAACAGCATTATTCCAACTACAACCGGCGCTGCCAAAGCGGTAACCCTGGTCATTCCGGAACTCGCAGGGCGAATTGACGGCATGGCGTACCGCGTGCCGGTCATAACCGGATCCGTGACCGACCTCACCGCGACATTGAGGGCGCCCGCATCTGTCGACGAGGTTAACGAGGCCTTCAGATCGGCTTCCGACGGCGCCATGAAGGGCATCCTCGGTTACTCCGATGAGCCCCTTGTGTCCGTCGACTACATCGGCAACCCCAATAGCTGCACCATCGACGGCCTATCGACTGCCCTGACCGGAAACGTATTCGTGAAGATCGTCGGCTGGTACGACAACGAATGGGGCTATTCAAGCCGTACCGCCGACCTCGCGAATTTCATAGCCGCCAAGGGCGTTTAACGGCTGAAGTCCAGGCCGGCGTTAGCCAGCCCGTGCGGGCCTATCCGTTGTTAAGTCCGGGGGGCGCGGTTGGCAATAAGTCCGGCCGATTCCGGACGGGTCGGCAGATATTCCGCCGCGGGCTGGCGAATACCTTCACGCGTGGGCGTATAATCTGAGCCAGTTGCGCTATCTCGTGCGCAAAGTCGTAACGCGGGTTCGGTGCCGCGGGTACGGGTCCCGGATCAAGAAGATACGGGAAGGCACAAAAAGCCGGCAGGAGACAGGAAATGACGACCACCCAGGGTCAGGAAACTATTACGTCCACAAATGGCAAGGCTGATTCACAGGATTTCAAGGCGGGGAAGGTTCATGCCCGCATGTGGAGTGAAGGCGAAAAGCCGCAAGTCGGAAACTGGACGGTAAAGGGCGGCCTCGCACAGATGCTCAAGGGCGGGGTGATCATGGACGTCGTGACCGCCGACCACGCAAAGATCGCTGAAGACGCCGGCGCAGTCGCCGTGATGGCGCTCGAACGCGTACCGGCAGACATTCGCAGGGACGGCGGCGTCGCACGCATGTCAGACCCTGATCTCATCAGAGGCATCATCGACACGGTTACCATCCCGGTAATGGCAAAGTGCCGAATCGGCCATTTCGTCGAAGCGCAGATTCTCGAGTCGCTGGGCGTTGACTACGCCGACGAGTCCGAGGTGCTGACGCCGGCGGACCTGGACAATCACATAAACAAGTGGGATTTCGCCATGCCGTTTGTGTGCGGTTGCCGCGATCTGGGCGAGGCTCTCCGGCGAATCGGAGAGGGCGCGGCGATGATCCGAACCAAGGGCGAAGCGGGCACCGGAGACGTCGTTCAAGCCGTCAAACACGGTCGCACGGTTTTGGGCCAGATCCGCAAACTCGCCTCCATGGACGACGGCGAACTCATGGCAGAAGCCAAGAAACTGGGCGCGCCCTACGAGCTGGTCGTCGAGGTTGCGAGGACCGGTAAGTTGCCTGTCGTCAATTTCGCGGCCGGTGGAGTAGCCACCCCTGCGGATGCTGCTCTGCTGATGCAGATCGGCGTGGACGGTATCTTCGTCGGCTCCGGAATCTTCAAGTCCGACGAACCGGCAAAACGGGCCGACGCCATCGTGCAGGCCACCACGCACTACCAGGACCCCGACGTGCTAGCCAACGTTTCGTCAGGCCTGGGTGAGCCGATGAGCGGCATCGACACGTCGAGTCTGGCCGAAGAGGCCCGGCTTGAAACCCGGGGGTGGTAGCCGCAGTCGCCGCTGTAACCTCGCCTGACGGGAAGGATATCCGGCAAACGAAGATAGGCGTCCTCGCCCTTCAGGGTGATTTTCAGGAACACGCCGCGATGCTCGCCAGCATGGGCGTCACGGCGCTGGAGGTGCGCCTTCCCGCGCATCTGGAGGGTCTGGACGGCCTGATAATTCCCGGCGGGGAGAGTACGACCATCACAAAGTTGATGGACCGATGGGGATTCCGTACTGCCCTGCCCGAGGCCGTCTCAGACGGCCTGGCGGTGTGGGGCACCTGCGCCGGGATGATCGTCCTGGCGAAACGGCTCGTCGATCCATATCCCGAACCGCTCGGCCTGCTGGACGTGACCGCGTCACGAAACTGGTTCGGTCGTCAGGTCGACAGCTTCGAGGCGGACTTCGAAATAGCAGGCCTGAGCGGCGGACCGTTCCGCGCGATATTCATCAGAGCGCCTGTTATCGAGGAGACCGGAAAGTCGGTCGAGGTACTCGCGGCGCTTCCGGACGGGCACCCGGTAGCGGTTCGGCAAGGAAACCTGCTGGCCACGTCGTTTCACCCGGAGCTCACCGGAGACGACCGGGTTCACCGAATGTTCGTCAACATGGCGGCAAGAGGGCTGGAAGCGGCCCGAAATGGAGCTTCCGGCATGGCTGCCGCGGAGACCAGAGGATAGATCGGAGCGACCAGCGGTCAAGGCTGCATGATTCGACACCTGCACCCTATCGATTCGCCTGCGTTCGTGCCATTCAAACTGGCGGCGGGCAAGGCCCGCGCGTATCCGCTGCCCCTCGTTATGCTGGGGGACGCACGGTCGTTCCCCCTGGTCAAATACGCCGGAGTCGCGATGTCGCCCAGGGCCTGGCAGAACTGCTGGGTGCAGACGCATCGAGCTAAAATCCAGGTCCTGATGAGAGCCGGACCACGGTCGGGGCAACTGGCCTGGGAGGTGCGCGACCTATACGTGCACGAGAAGTTCGGAAGCGCCGCGTCGGAAGCGCTCGAACAACTCGCCGGTCCGGCGGCGATATCCGGCGCTCGCAGAGTGTTCCTGCGCATGTTGTCGGACGATTGGCTAACCGGCGAGGCCCGGAAAGCGGGATTCGTTCCCGTCGACTCCGAAACCCTCTACAGTGTGGAGTCGGCGTCCGCGGCATCTGGAAGGCTGGCCGTTCCTGACGGCGAGATTCGATTGAGGGTCCGATCCGAGGCCGACGACGCCCCTCTGTTTCGCCTCTACTGCGCGACGACACCCGTGGACATACGACTGCGAACCTCACAGACCGTTCCCGAATGGCGGGATTCCCTCGAAAAGCCCGGACGGGAGGCGAAAGAGTGGGTCGTCGTCGACAGTTCCGGGAGCGTCGGCGGCTGGCTTCGAACCGCAAACACACGCTCCGGCCGTTTCTTTGACACGACGTGGTCCAGCGAATACCCCAACGCCATGCCCCGTATGCTATCGGCCGCTATGGAAATGGAAGACGGGCCGGCATCGACCCTGCTCCCGTCCCGCAAAAAAGAAATGGCGGAACTGCTCGTTGAGATCGGTTTCCGTCCGATGCGGACCTACACGGTTATGGTTAAGACACTTACAGTGCGCGTGCCGGAACCGCGTCGAGTTGCGGCTGCAGTCGGCTAGTACGCAGGAGGAAGCACGATAGCGACAGACAGCACAATTGGCGTGCAGGGCATTACGGCCGGGATCGTAGACGACCTCAACGCGTTCACGAAGATCCTGCCAGATGGCGTGCAGGATTTCCTCCGAAACACTTCCGACTGCCGCGACTTGACCGAGGTCGTCCTCGACCTCGGCCGGCTGCCCCAGGTCAGATATCTCTTCGGTCAGGCGCTGGTCGGTGACAGAGAGGTCACGTACGACGACATTCAGAACGTTGTAGAGCGGATAGGCCAGTTCGGGGATGACAACCGGGCGGGAATCGAGCGAACGCTCCACAGGATTTCCGTGTTGCGCAACCGCGCGGGTAAGCCCGTGGGTCTGACCTGCCGCGTCGGCCGCGCCGTGTTCGGCAGCGTCAAGTTGATCGACGACCTCGTGCGCACGGGGGACTCGATTCTGCTGCTTGGCCGCCCCGGCGTGGGCAAGACCACCATGCTCCGGGAAGTTGCCCGCGTGCTTGCGGATGACGTCGGAAAAAGGGTCGTCGTCGTTGACACCTCGAACGAGATCGCCGGGGACGGCGACGTGCCGCACCCCGCTATCGGCAGCGCCCGGCGGCTTCAGGTGGCGCGGACAGAGTTGCAACATCGGGTGATGATCGAGGCTGTGGAAAACCACATGCCGGAGGTGATCATCATCGACGAGATGAGCACGGAGCTCGAGGCGCTTGCAGCCCGGACCATCGCCGAGCGGGGCGTTCAGTTAGTCGCAACCGCCCACGGCAACACACTCGCAAACGTCATCTCCAACCCAAGCCTGTCTGACCTCGTTGGCGGCACCCAGGCCGTGACACTGGGCGACATAGAAGCGCGCCGGCGCCGAACGCAGAAGACAGTCCTTGAACGCAAACACGATCCAACGTTCGACATGGTGGTCGAGATTCGGGAACGAAACCGGGTGGGCATTCACCTCGATGCCGGAACCGTGGTGGACCGGATGCTGCGAGGCATACCCCCGGCGCGTGAACTGCGTTGGCTCGACGAATCGGACGAAGTCAGAACCGAAATCGAAGAAATCTCCGAACCGCCGCAAGACTTCCGAACCGCGCCGTTCGATGTCAGGGCTGACAGGCCGCCGCGCCGTGAATACATCGTGGGAGAACCGTACGGCGGGCCTGACTCGGCCATGGACCCGGTGGATGAAAACAGCCCCGTGGCCCCGATGAAAGTGCACCCGTTTGGTGTCCCTCTGCCCTCTTTGAAACAGGCGATCGGAGACATCGGCGCGCTCGTCGAGCTTGTGGAGAATGCAAGCGATGCAGACGTGCTGGTGACTACAAAGTCACACTACAACCGCAGGCCGACCGAGGTACGCCACGCTGAGCGGGACGGGGTCCCCGTCTACGTGTTGAGGCGCGGCACCGATGAACAGATAGCACAGTTCATCCGGCGATTTTCCCCCGGCCGGACCAACGGCGCGTCGCACGTCGAGGGTGAGAACCATCAACTACGCGCGGCGCTGCAAGAGGCCGAAGAGGCCATAGAACAGGTGAGGAGCGGGGAAGGGCGAGTGGAACTGTCTCCGCAGACCGCATACATCCGGCGCCTGCAGCACGGTTTGGCAGCCCGTAGCAACGTTGGGTCGTCCAGCACCGGCCGCGATGACGGCCGGCGGGTGGTCATTCGCTGGCGCAGACGCTAGTAGCCTGCCACTATGAGAACGTCGGGACATGGGCTGCCATGCTGATTTCGATCGAAGGCGGAGAAGGCGTAGGCAAGACCACCCAGGGGAAACTTCTCGAACAGAAGATCCGCGCCCAGGGACGCGATGTCATGTTTATTCGCGAGCCGGGCAGCACTCTGCTCGGCGAACACGTTCGGCAACTGGTCAAGGGCGGATTGGGGCAGTCGCATAAATCGGAGTTGCTGTTGTTTGAGGCTGCGCGGGCCGAACTGGTCGAAACCGTCATACGGCCGGCCCTCGAACGCGGGACTATCGTGATATCTGACCGCTACGCCGATTCATCCCTCGCCTATCAGGGGCATGGTCGAGCCATGCCTTTAGAGGACGTGGTGCGTCTGAACGAGTTCGCAACCGGCGGACTCGTGCCGGACGCTACGATTCTCCTGAACGCTCCACCGTCCGTCGGCGCAAAACGCGCTGCCGACCGAGACCGCAGGATCACCGACGCGAAAACAAAATTCGAGGACGAGCCGGAGGACTTTCAGGAACGTGTGTCTAAGGGTTTTCGTAAAATCGCTTCACACGATCCCGGCCGCTGGTACGTGGTCGATGCCACCCCGCCAATCGACGCGGTGGCGGACGCCATTTGGCAGCACGTCGAATCGCTATTGGGCAAACACGCGAGGCAAGGCTAAATGACCGACGATTCACTAACCGACAACGAAGTACTCAAACTCGTCAACGGCACGCATCTTGCGGTGTTTACCGTGGTCAGCGCCGACGGCTTCGCTCATTCCACGCCAGTCTGGTACTTGCCGGAACCTGAAGGCGGCGTGGCCATCCTGATCGATCCCGGGTCGGTAAAGGCCCGCATCCTGAGGCGAGACCCTCGGGCCACCGTCTTGATCGTCAACAACTCAGACGGTGGCGACCGGTGGGTGATGTACCGGGGCAACGCAGAGTTTTCAGACGATCGCATCGACGATCAAATGATCCGCATCTCCAGGCGATACATGGGAGATACAGAAGGCGACAAGTACGCGGCAAGTTATGGCAAGCCGCTGCCGTTCGTTGCGGTATCGCTACGAAATCCCCGTCTGACGAGTTGGAAATCCCCGCTCGCCGGGTGATTCGCCGCCCTGCGCCGTCGCGGTCCCTTCAACCCAAAGGTGTCGCAACAATCCGCAGGTTCTTCACAGTGCTACGGGAGCGCCGTCGCCGTCACGATGTCTGAGTCACTGACGGGGGGTGAAACGCCATTGGAACCTCCCCGCTCAAGGGTTTCATAGACTTCGTCGACAGACGCGACTATCCACGGATCCGGCGCATATGCAACTGATTCGTCCTTGCCTGGATACGGCATGCTATGAACGACGTACCGTATGGCGTTGGTGCGCGCACGCATCTTGTCGTCGGCCTTGATGAGGGTCCACGGCGCGGCGCGAGTATGCGTGTAGTAAAACATCGCCTTCTTCTCCCGCGTGTAGTTATCCCAGTTGGCTGCGGACTGTAGATCGATCGCGCTCAGCTTCCACTTCTTGAGCGTATCGTTCTTCCGCTGCTTGAACCGCCGCTTTTGCTCTTTCTTGCTGACCGAGAAGTAGAGTTTCACAAGCCTGATGCCGTCCTGGACGATCATTCGCTCCAGCAACGGCGTCTGACGGACAAAGTGGCGGTACTCCTCTTCCGTTACGAAGTCCATCACCCGCTCCACGCCAGCCCGGTTGTACCAGGAGCGGTCGAACAGCACGATCTCGCCGGCCGTCGGAAAATTCTCGATGTATCTCTGGAAATACCACTGACCGCTTTGCACGTCGGAGGGTTTCTGAAGCGCCACGACCCTGGCCCCGCGGGGATTCCAGTGCTCCATGAACCGGCGTATTGTGCCGCCCTTGCCGGCCGCGTCGCGGCCTTCAAACAGAATGATGATGCGCTCTCCGGTCGCCTTCACCCAATCCTGAAGCTTGACCAACTCCACCTGCAGCGGGAACTTCTCGTTGTAGTACTCCTCGTGGGTCATTCGGTTCGGATAGGGGTAGAGATTGTTCCTGAAGTAGCGGGCGCGGGTCTCCGGGTCAATGACCGAGGGGTCCTCAATTGGA